>JALWYH010000012.1 GCA_027078475.1 Thermoproteota archaeon | reverse complement strand
GGACCTACCACCCCTCCTCACCTCCGCCTCGACCTCCGAGAGGACCTCGGGGTCGGTGTCGGTCACCGCTATCAGGAGGAGGGGGTGTGCATCGGAAAGCCTCATTATCTGGTCCCTGCTACCCATCCAGGAGTCCCCGAACTTGATCTCCACCCCCACCCTCTCCACCAGCCTCTCGCCCCTCCTCCCGGTGGAGGGATCGTAGGTCCACACGAGGAACTGCCCGTCAGAGACTGCGTTCCCCGTTCTGATCCTCTCATCGGAGAAGATCGCCAGGTAATCCAGCACGTCGTCCCCGAGCCTCACCCTGAAGGGGATACTCCTCATCTCCCTGCTGAGGAACTCCCTCATGATGGACTCGACGATGACGCCCTCCTCAGTCCTGGAGGGGAGGGAGGCATCCTCCCTGACGCCCCCGAGGACCTCCTCCGATATCTCCACCAGGTTCTTCACGATCCCACCAATCTCCCTCGTCAGGGCCAGGTTCTCGGCGTAGGACTTCATCAGGGGGTAGAGGGCCGGGAATATCCTCTCGATCAGGAAGGCCCGGTCGGTGCTGTAGGCCATCTGGAGGGCCAGGATCTTCTTGACGGCCTCCACCCCGGCTTTCATCCTCTCCTCGTCGGGCATCGACAGCCTGAAGGCCCTCGATCTCTCCATCAGCCTGTTGGCCAGGGCTCTGTCGCTCATCAGGGCCTCCTGGGCCCTCTTGGAAAGTAGCAGGATCACAGAACCACGGGCGGGCCTGCTGTAGCTCCCCTCGGTCACCCACCTGACCACATCGGCCAGGTCCTCGAGCTTCTCCCTCCTCCCCCTCTCAAGGTCGCGGAGCAGCTGGTCGACCTCATCCACTATGAGGACCACGGGCCCCTCGGCATCGACCTCGTCCACCAGCAGGTCCCTCACATCCGTCAGGGGATCTAGGGTGACGAACCTGGGCTCCGCCTCTCCCTCCTCCCTAATGGCCCTGAGGAGGAGCCTGCCCATCTGGGTCTTCCCTGAGCCGTACTCCCCCACCACCCTCACTATCGCTCCTCTCCAGTCCCTGTCCCTCAGGTAGGAGAGGATCAGCTTCATGGTCTCCCTCATCGACCTGATGCCGACGAACAGGTCCTCGATCATGGGAAGGGGTGCCTCAACAGGCCTTCTATCGGCCCAGCAGCTCAGCACTTCCCTTATGGTGGTTGGCCTGTACCTCCTGAACTTCTCGGCTAGTCCCCTCACCTCCTTCAGCACAGGCCAGTACTCCGAGAAGAGCTCGCTCAAAGGGACCACCTGGCCTCTATCCTCGCCCTAGCCGGGATCACCAGTTCGCTGTAGGTCTCACCAGATATTCTGTCCTGCCAGGTGGCGAAGATCCTGCCCTTCAAGTCAGCGGGCAGCCTGTCGAGGTCCCCTGCTCCCATCAGCACATCCCTGTGCTTGTCAAGGGCCGGAACGGAGATGAGGCCCCTCCTCCAGAGGGAGACGATCACATCCCTCACCTCGTCCCCGAAGACCCTCCTCAACGTCCCGTAGGTGACCGATCCCCTGCCCCGGATCTCCTCAAGCACCCTGTCCTCCAAGGTCAGGACCAGCACGGGCACCCTCCTCTCCTTGAGAGCGCCAGCCTGCTTCAGCCATGATATGATGGCCCTGGCCTCCGTGTTCGTTACCTTCACCCCGTTCCTCCGCAGGATTGAGGAGAGGCTCGAGGGGGTGAGCGGGATCATGTCCCTGGAGAGGGCCTCCAAGGCTTCCCTCAGCCCGAACTCTTCAGTGAGGGATGAGGCCGTTTCTTGGAGGAAATCATCGAGGGTCGCTGCACCCTTCACCCTTTTGGAGATCCAGGCTAGGGTCTTCACGTACTGGGAGGCGGTTCTCTTGCTCCTGAGTTTCAGTTTCCCCATGACCTCCTCCGGAGACGGATCGGGTCCCAGGGAGACCGATAGCCTGTACAGGTTCTTTAGGGGGAGAGGGTAGAATCTGTTCGAGGGCATCGCTTCAACTGGGGCTCTGAGCTGAAAAACCTTTCCAGTCCGGTCGGAGTGGGAGCGTGAATATTCTCAAGGGCCGACCAATAGCCATCAACGCCGCGCCGCGATGGCAGTGATAGCGGCTAATAGCCGCTACTGGTGCGGGTGCAGACAAAGCTATATACAGAGAATGGCGTATACATTCATCGTATGTCCACAGAAGTCCTGTCCGTGAGGGTGAGGAAAGAGTTAAAGAGAAAAGCCGAGGAACTCGGTCTGGACCTGAGAGCCATAGTTGAGAGGGCTTTAGAGGAGGAAATACGCAAGGAAAAGGTAAGGAAGTTCAAGAAAATCGTCGACAATGCCTTGGAGGGAATGCACCTCACCGAGGAGGAATGGGTCAGGGCGGTGAGGGAATCCAGGTCAGAGAGGTGATCCCGTGTACCTGCTGGACGCTTCCACGATCTATCCACCATCTTCAGGATGAGAGAGAAGGTCATGGAGTACTCCCACCTCTTCTCAGTCTTGGATCTCACCTTCTACTAGGTCGGAAACGTCCTGTGGAAGGAATTCAGGGGAGGGAGGCTTGAGAATCGGGAGGTAGTCGGGAAGATGTTCGAGGAATTCTTCAGCGAGGTCAGCGTGAGGAGGATGCCCGACATGAGCGACATCTTGGAGCTTGCTTGCAAGGGAGAATTTGACGTTCTACGATGCATCATACCTCATTGCAGCTAAGAAGTATGGAATCAAGCTGGTGACCGAGGATAGGGATCTCCTGAGGTTCTCCGAGTGCATGAGCGTTGAAGACCTCATCAGAGAGTTGAAGAAGGCAGGAGACTGAGCTGATGGATCGGGAGGAATAGAGAAAGAAAGAGTGCCTCAAGGATCAGAAGTCCATGGCCTCGTATATCTCCTTGGGCAAGCCGGGGCAGTTCCTATCCAGGTAGTACTTGCTGACCTCGATCTGGGCCCTCAGCAGCCTCCTGAACTCGTCCATGTCCAGGTAGGTGGTAGGATCCAGCTGCCTGAGCCTCTCCTCCGGGATGCCCGGCACCTCGACCGGGATCAGGGCCTTGTCCCCCCACACCGGGTGGGGCCTGTACCTGACGGCTCCCCTGGCCGCCTGCAGTATGAACAGCTCCGTCTCCTCTATCGTGGGTCTCTCCCCACCCACCGCCTTGGGTATGCCGTTCTTCTCCACCAGCACGGGCTCCGGTGCCTCTATCTCCCTGTCCCCGAGCTTCATCCTCACCCACCTGTACTTCGCTATTATCCGGCCCGTGTTGTTGAAGGCGTAGACCTGTATGGGATCCCCCTGCTCGATCCTCTTCCTCAGGTACTCGTAGAACCTGACCACGTGGGCCGTGCTGGGCACGCCCATGGTGAAGGGCTGGGCGAACCTCGCCACGTACCTGAGCTTCCCCACCACCTCCTTGGACTGGGCCGGGTGCCCTATAGTGCGCCCGTCGGCCAGGATCTTCGCAGCCAGGGCCGGATCCTCCACCTTCATCCAGGCCCACTCGGTGAAGTAGCCCGGACTTAGGAACACGGCGAAGTTAAGCGGACCCGATGACTCGACATCGCCGTCGAAGTAGCCCGTGTCCTCGAGCCTGAGGACCGAGCGGGAGTTCCTGTTGGGCCTTCCGAAGTACTGGAAGAGCTCACCCTTGAAGGAGGGATAGCCCCTCTCGTCGAACTCCGTGTTCTCGTGTAAAGCGTGGGGGCTCATGGCCGCCCTCCACATGGCCTCCTGCTCCGGGGTGAGGTCCTCGGTCTTGGTCCAGGATCCCCTCTCCGACCCTATGACGCGGTCCTCGAATATTGCGACTATGTCGTCGTTCTTGATGACCTGATCCCTGACGTGGTCCAAGGGGTTCACCCCAAACTCCTCCACGTACTTCCTCGAGTTACTGGGCGTCCAGACGTAGAGGCCATGTGTGGATTTGCCCGTTCCGGTCAGCCCCCACACCGACATGACGATGCGCTTCCAGTCCCCATCAACCGTCCTGACGGTGAACTCCCTCAGGGAGGCGTGCTCTCCCGTCCCTCCTCTCTTGTAGACGTGGTAGATCCAGTGGGTCAGGACGGCCTTCTTCACCTCCCCCTGGTAGGAGGAGACCGTTATTATGGTGAAGTTATGATGGGGGAAGCGCATAACCATCAGCATCCTGTCGGTCCCCGGGATGTTGGGGTTGCCCAGGTAGTGAGGCACCGCGAACACCATCACGTCTGGATCCTCGTCGGGAGGAGCGTCGAAGACCAGCTGCTTCCACCTGTACGCCAGATCGGGAAACTGAGGATCCACGAATACCCTCGCGTGCATCTGGGCTCTGGTCCCTGGTTTGCCCGCGTAGCCATCCACCTTTATCATTGGGCCTTGGGCCAGGATGTGCTCCAGCACCCTCAGCATGAGGAGCCTGTGCTCGGGCTTCAGCTGATCGTCGCTCTCTATCACCACCGTGTTCTTGGCGGATCGACTCCATATGTTGGAGGCCCAGTTCCAGGAACCGTTCTTGTACTGGGTTCCGTAGAGCCTGGCCCTGTCGAACAGGTCCGGCGGGTTATCGAGGAGAGGCGTGAGGCCCGCCCTCCTCTTCACCTCCAGGATTCGGTTGAACGTCTCCAGGAAGGAGGCAGGGGTTATCTCCTCCAAGGGTGGGATGACCTTCCCCATCGGGGTTACCTCGCCACCCCACACCCGGGACCCTCAAAAACATTAGCGCGCCTTTATAAGATGGGGGAAGGAGGCCCCTCGGAGTTAGATAGCTTGCCAGATCACCGATTCACGAGGAATCACTTCTTAAGATCCCTGTTCCCTCTAGCGCTCGTCCTCCTCATCCTGTCCGGTATGGGACTCTCGCTCGTCAGGGCCCAGCCTCCCCAGCTACCGGAGAATCCGGGGACCATAAGCAACACCGTTCCCGATACATGCAGCAGGGAGAACCTGGACAGGCTGAGGAACAAGTACCTGAAGGCGAAGGAGCTCTCGGGAAGGTCTGAGTGCCACAGGTACCTGGCGGACATGTACTACTACAGGCTCCTCAGGCTCCAGTGCTCCTGCACCGGGACCTGCATGATATGCGGAGGGCACTGCGACAACGCCACCGTGCAATCCTTCTACGTGAGGGAGAGGGTGGCCAGCGAGAGGTTCAATCGCCTGTTGGAGGAGGGCAAGTGCGCCCCTCCGCCGGGAGGTAACGGTAGAGGTGAGAGTGGGGGTGGAGGAGGGGGGAGCGGCACCCCGACCACGTCCCAGGTTACGGCGACCACCAACGGACCTCCCCTGCTGGTCTCCAGGGAAGTCGCTCCCAAGGGTGGGGAGACCTACAGGTACACGGTGAGCCTGAGGGATCCCGATGGGGACACGGTCACGGTCCAGCTGTGCATAGCATCCGAAAGCATCGGATGGGAGTGCTCCGAGCCCTACCGGTTGAGGGGTGAGGGTTACGCCTACTGGGACGTCGACTTCTCCGGCGTGGATCCCGGTGTCTACAGGTACCGATTCTCGTACGATGACGGTCAGGGCCACAGAGGAGTCTGGGGTCCGTATGATGGCCCCGTCATATCGGTCACCGGCTCCACCACCGGGAACGGTTCAGGAGGAAACGGTAGCAGGAGTGGAGGTATGAACGACGCCGTCTCAGGAGCTGTGGGAGTGGGCATAGCCACTGGAACGGGAATAGCCGTGGCCAAGAAAGTCAGGGGAAGGAGATCGGGCGTGGACGGGAGAGGGAGCCGGGAAAAGGAGAAGAAGGGAAGGGGAGATGGGGAACCCCGAGATGATCGAACGGATCTGGACAGGTTCACCCGGGCCGTGGAGGATTCCAACAGGGGATGGGCCCCCAAGACCAAGCAGTGGACAGACGTGATCGGCCAGGCAGGGGCCTACTCCACGGGAAAGCATCTTCCAGTCGGCGTCCAGAAGGGAGTGGAGGACGCGGCGGACAGGATCCTGAAGGGGAGGAGGGAGAAGCTCCTGAAGGACCTGAGAGACCTCAGGAAGGGGAAGAGTCTCTCCGAGGTGGCGCGCGGCGGCGGAAAGGAGTACGAGAGGGCGAGGGAACTCGTCGACGAATGGAGGGACCTGCTCAAGGGTAAGGGGAAGGGCAAGTGGGCCAAGCTGACCAACCTGCAGGCCGAGGCCGGTGGTGTGAAGAAGCTGTGGCTCGCGGAGAAGTACTTGAGGCTGAAGGGCCTCGCGAAGCAGGCGTCCAGGACCTCAAAGATTGTCAAGGGGCTCAAGAATGCGGCAAAGGGCCTCGGTAAGGCCCTCCAGAGGGCGTCGGAGGCTGCCAGCAGGTACGCGGGTGCGGCCTCGGTGGGGCTCCAGTTATACGATGGGACCACCAGCTACAACAAGTTCGTGAGCGAGAACGGGGATTTCATCAGGGAGAACCCGGTGCTGGGGAGAGTCCTGGCGGCATCCAAGGCAGTGGGTGAACAGATCATCATATACGGGGTCACCAAGAACCCCGTGGTCGGCCTGACCGACGCGATCGTGAGCATGAGCACCGGGGGTAAGGTCTCCGTTGCATCGGCCTTGGGGAAGGTCGAGGGAGTCATCGACATGGGAACCAAGGCCATCTTCGAGAAGTACTACGAGCGCGAATACTCGAGCTACAGTAAGGGAGTGGCGAACCACGAATCCATCAGGAGCCATTTCAGGAAGCTGAATGATCCCGATTTCGTCAAGCAGCTCAAGGAGAGGGGCTGGACCGACGACAGGATCGACAGAGTCAGGAGGAGCATGAGGGAGATGATGTCGCATGAGTGAGATGGTATTGAGCAGGGACGAGCTGTGCGCCGCCTTCCAGCTGTCGGGACGTCAGCCATGGCTGCTGCCCTCCATCTGGGGGGAGGACTGCGACGTGAAGGGAGGCCACGAATCCCTCAGGAGGAGGAAGCTGGCCTCCAAGAGGAGGCTCTCAAGGGGAATGGCGGAGTTCATCGAGACCCTGGCCCATCCCGAAATGTTGCTGGATATCTTCAGGCTCCGGGTGCACGGCAGGGGAGCCTCCAGGCTGTCCATCGTGAATGGTAAGGGAACCTTCTCGCTGATCATCAACGACGATAGGGTGAGCGTCGGGGTAACGGACCTACGGTCAGCCCTCAGGCACCTCTGGAGGGGGGTCGGCTCCGTCAAAACGTTACCGGCGGGAGCCATCCTGAGCGCGGAGGAGCTGTCGGTGCTGCTCCTCATCGTTTCGATGAACGTGTACGATGGTGAGACCCCGGGACTCGGCACCTTCGCCCCCGAAGACGTCCTCAGGGATATTAGAATGGGCCTTCACCTGCCATTACTTGCGCAGACCCGCCTCTACTTCGCCGAGCACCGAGACGGTTCCCTGGACGTGAATGAGATCCTAGACTCCCTCCGGGAGAAAGGACTGATTGAAGCGATGTATGGAGAGAATGATAATGGCCGTAACCTCTCGATCTCGAGCGAGTTTCTGCCCATCGGTCTCATAATTGGATCTCCCGAGGTTATTGACGTCCTTTCCGTGGTCAAGGGACCAGAATCGGAGTTGCCGGATGCGAGGACCCTCATGCTATTCCGCTTTGGCAGGGCGGTGGTCGCCATCGACCTCCTTGACGAGGACGCATTCCACCTGTACCCCATGAGGGGTGAGGATCACCTCAGAGAGGTCCTGGAGGAATTCCTCTTCCAGAGGGTTAACCTGAAGGAGGAGTTGGACTCCCTGGACTTGATGTCAGCGACGCTGATTCGGAGGGGGGAAATATCAAAAGAGGATTATTCCTCGGCCTCAAGACTGGTGAGCGATCTGCGGTGAGGGTGATGGATGGAGGACCAGCAAATCGTCTGTGGAATAACCCCTCATCTCTCCCCATTCCCATTCTCCTCTCCTCCTCGCCTTGTCCCGCGTGATACGAGGACATTGAGCGGGGTACGATTGGAGGGGCCAAGGAATGACGGCTTGACACCTATTACCAGCTGAATGGGACCAGATCACTGATTTCCGGAAGGATCAGCGTCATCCAGGCGGATCCTGCCGTTTTTTCCCTGATATTTAATGATCTGAAACCGGATGTTCGCCATCATATGACGGTTGGAATGCCCGTTTTGCTTAAGCAAGATTGATGATTGACCACAATCCGGTTGGAATTATAATGGATAATTCAGAGGAAAGAATAATGAAAAATTAGGAACATCGACAGCGCTAAAGCTTATAGTTTAGTGCGCGATGGTCAATGCACAATTAGCCTGTAAGACGAAAAAATTTGGGAGGAAAGTCGACCATGAGGCAGAGGCTACTCCTCTCCCTTCTCATGCTGTCTGTCTTGGTGCTGTCCTCGGCAGCACCCATGACCGTGATGGCCTCGCCTGACGCCCCTCTGAGCGTTTATCAGAACGAGTACATCAACGCCACCATTGAAGTGGATGGTCAGGGCTCCAGATGCGATAGCTGGAATGTGACGGGCTTCCTCATCGTGAAAGACACGTCGAGCGAGCCGGTCTACGATATATGGCTGCCTGTCAAGCCGGCGGGAAGGATCTCGCTGTCATCGAGCCCCGCCTACGCGACGGTAACCCAGGAGGATCCGCCCTCGTGGGTGAGCGGGACCTACCCCTCCGCCTACGGATCCGCGAGCGATTACGAATGGTGGCACATAACCGAGCTCCACCCCGGGGACAGCGTTGTCTTCAACTACGAGGTCACCACCACGACGGGCTGCCCCCCGCTCATCATTAACGAGACCTACTCGCCCCAGAAGATAGTTGACGGACAGTCATCGACTGTCAGCGTTAACCTGACCATAACCAACGGGTTCACCACCGCCAACGGATATGATTACGATGCCGACCTGCAGATAAAGGTCAGGAAGATCCTGCCAGCCGATAACACGGCCGGTGACGGCTGGAAGGATCAGGCAGGAAATCCAGCGTTCTCCGACGCGGGAACTCCGGACACCGGCTACGGGAGCTCCTCCCTGTCCACCGACAACAAGGAGCTCTACTGGACGGGTGACGGTAACTGGCCCGGCACCTACATAACGCTGACCGCTGGCAGCACGATGAACCTCAAGAACTTCCAAGTCACCGGCACCCCCGACCTCGGAGAGGTGGGCGGCACCACCCAGAAGATCGAGATGGGCAGGGTTTACGTCTACTTCAAGACCGACAAGCCGGTGACCGACACGAGGGTCGGCTACGTCTACGCCATAGGGAAGGCCAGCCTCGAGGCCAAGAAGGAGCAGGACACCACCAACCCCAGCACGTGGTACGAAACCCTGGTGGTCTACGATACGAGCGGGGTGTTCGACTACGAGATAGTCAACACCACGGTGTGGGCCACCCAGGGCAACACGCCCGACAGCACCCTGGTGACGGGAAGCAAGTACAGTCAGCAGGGAAGCCCGCTGGCCACGATAGGACCGGGTGAGACCTCCACTTCCTACACATATGGACCGAACAGCTTCACCTACAACCTGGTGCCCAAGATCTGGGCCCTCTTCAGGGCTAGGATACAGAGGGACGAGACCCACGGCTGGATGAACTACACCAACACAACGGTCTTCGAGCAGGGCGGCCTCACCAACTACACCGTCATTGAGAAGATCTGGGTGGTCAAGGGCTACCTGGTGAAGGCCAGGAAGGAGGTGAGGCCCGGAGCGACGAGCGGCGAGTTCTGCATCGGCATCACCCTTGAGAACCTCGGCGAATGGATGACCCCGTACGTGGAATTCTACGACCTAGTGCCCACGAATTTCGCCCCGAACCCGGCCTCGACGGAGGGTAACATGAAGTTCTACCCGCTGAGCATGCTGGCGCAGGATGCGGATCCGACCAACTCGCCACCCGACTACTCGCTCAAGACCACCCCCACCGGTTACAGCGGAGGATATGTGTGGAAGTCCTACCCGCTTCCCGTCCAGCAGGGCTTCGCCGAGTGGTTCCCGGACACCAGCACCAGCAAGACCATCACTGTCAAGATGAAGGACGGTAGCACTAGGGACTGGACCGTCCAAGTGGTAGACGCCAGCACCATAAGCATTAACGGTACCAACTACGCTGAGGGGAGCGAGTTCCTGGCCGACTCCGGCAATGATGCCGCCGACACTTACTTCCTCGTCGCCCTCGTCCAAGACACTGTGGGGAGCGGTGGTGGATACGTGGTGGTGTCGGCCAAGGGTCACTACAGCAACCTGGACATGGACGTCTACAACCCGGTGTTCGTCCACTACTGCGTCAGCGGGAGTGGGGACTACAAGCTCAACGATGTGTTCGTGGTGGGCGTAGATCCTAGGAACACCCTCGACGTGAACTCGGTGCTGATGCCATTCGCCTCCGTGAGCATGGGTGCGACCAGCTTCGAGCTATGGCTTGCAGTCGCGGCCATCACAATGGTGGCGGCCGGCATCTACGTCGAGTTCAGGGGAAGGAGGAGGAAGGGGGTCGTGACCTCACCCCTGGCCAGGACCTGATTCCTCACCCACCCAACTTTTTCGGGGATTTCAGATGAGAACGCTTTTAATGCGGGTCCTGCTTCCGACCATCCTCTCGCTGACATTGCTCTCCACCTACAGCGTGGGTACTGCTGCTCAGACCCAAGGAACCGTCGAGAGTGCCTACAACCCGCTTGTATACAGTAGGCTCGATGTGACCGTCAGGCTTACCCGGGATGGCCGGGCCACTGTAGACATGAGGATCACCATCAGGAATGAGGGAAAGGTGCTCGTCGTTCCTGGGTACGGGAGGGTCCCACTTAACCTGAGAGGGGAAAACTCCACCGTGGAGATTCTCAGGTCCGTCGATCTCAACACAGGCAGGAAGATCGAGGCCGTGGTTCTCGATGTTAATGGCACCAAGATCGTGAGATACGCGATGTGGCAGCCCCTAAAACCGGGAGAGGAGAGGAGCATTGAGCTTATCTTCCGGGTGGGCGGGGTGCTCGCCAAGGGCCTGCTGTTCGACGAGTTCGGAATGACCATCGGACCCCTGTCCAACAGGGTGGAGGAGGGAAGGCTGAGGATAATCCCGCCCCAGGGAGAATTCATCACCTACTCCGAGCCCCCCAGGGACGGGGAATGGGATCTGTCCGGCCTAGATCCCGGAGGGGTGATGAGGGTTAGCGTGGAGTTCGGTCCCCTTCCCTTCAGATCGCCCATCAGGGGATACATCCTCTTCTGGGGTGGGATCGCGGCCGTGGCCCTCGTCCTCATCCTAGTGAGGATCCGAAGGAGGTAGCCAATCCGATGAGGAAGGGGGAGTTTCTCATACTCCTGCTGGTCATTTTTCCGCATGTGGGACTCCCCCTTACCGTACACGCGTCTCCTCCCCTGAGATACTCTCCCGGCAGCATCATCCGAATCAGGATTCCCGAGGGCATCGTATTGATGGAGATGGGGATGCCCAACGGTACTACCATAAGGGTGAACCTGACTGACGGGCTTCCGGGCTTCCTCAGTCTAGCCAACGGCACCCTGGCGATCAACACGACGGGCCTCGAGCTGGGAACCTACCTGCTCACCTGGGAGGGAGGAAAGGGGAGGATCGAGTTCACGCTGGATCGTGTGGATATTTCCCTGATAAGGAGAGGTGACGGTGGTTTCGTGGTCATCACCAAGTCCGAGCTCACCGGTGAGCCCCTGAACGCCACCGTCACGGTAATGGATGGGGTGAGGATGAACCTCACCTCCTCTGGTGGATCCACCCCGGAGTTCCGACTCCCACCTGGCTCCCACAACGTGACCATCACGGCTAGATCGGGCAACATCACGGGCCGCGCCTCATTCCCCGTGAAGGTGACGGGCGGGGACGGAGGAAATGGGGGTGAGGAGAAGAGGGCTAAGGGAAAGAAGGATAAGGGAGAAAGCGAGGAGAATGGAACGGTCTCTGTGAGATGTCTCGGGGTGAGAACTGACAGGACCCTCTACTTCCCCGGCGACGTGGTGAGGGTGGAGGTGACGACTGACCGATTAAATACCTCGCCGGCGGTGCTCCTGATCCTCCCGAGCAACGCGAGCCTAGCCCTCCGTAACCTGACCATGAGCGGGAAAAGCTGGACCACCCAAATAACCCTCAACTCGTCGGTGATGCTGGGGAGGTACGTGCTGAGGTGCGGCAACATCACATGGACCTTCTATGTGGACTCCTATTCGATCAGCGCCGAGTACGAGAACGGCACCGTGCGTGGGAGGGTGACCTATCACGTAGTTCCCCCCAGCTCGGTGGTCTACTCGCTGGACGGCATAAACGGGACAGCAGAGGTGGTCAACGGGACCTTCTCCATCAGAGTGGGCAAGGTTCAGGGTGGGGCGAGGATCAGGCTCGGATGCGGTAATGCACAGGTCGTCCTCAAGCTGATCGAGAGGAATATATACGTACCGGAGATCGCCTTTCCAGGTGAGGTTGTTGTCATCAGGGCGAGCTTTGAGCCTCTGAATGCTACTCTATTAGATCCCCTCGGAAGGAAAACGAAGCTGAGCTTCAGGGCGAGTAAAGGAGTGTGGGAGGCCGAGGTTCCGCTCGAATCATCGGTACCGTTGGGGAGATACGTGGTGATGGTGGACGGGCTGAACGCCTCCTTCATAGTCGACTCATATGAGTTCAACGCCACCTACAGGCCAGGAACCGGTTTGGTGGTGAGGGTCCATTACTACGTATCCCCTCCAAGTTCGGTGGTCTACTCGCTGGACGGCATAAACGGGACGGCAGAGGTGGTCAACGGGACCTTCCTGATCCAGGTCCTCCTGACTCCCGGACGGCACAACCTCACCATCAGGGTTGGCGATGAGTCGTTCCACGTCCCCGTGGAGGTAAGGGGCCAAGAGTTGGGGACATCGCCTGTCCTGAGGAAGCTCGTGGCCTACGACCCCGTCTCCAGATCGGTTGTCGTCAGGCTGCTTCTCAGGGGCGAAAAGGGGGTGAATCTGGGGGCGCTGGGAAGTCTCCTTATCTCTGAGCGGGGTAAAGGTTCCGGCCGCGGTCAAGGTCACGGTGTCAAGATCCCGCTCAAGGCCGCGAGGGAGAGAATTAGGAGGCTCGGGCACCTCATCCTCCAGGAGCTGGAGATCCCCGCCTCTCCCGAGGTGCTCTCGGCCCTGGGCCTCCCCCAAGAGATATCCAAGACCAAGGTGAGTGCCCAGAGGGTGAACGCGACGCTGATCAGGGTGAGGGTCAGTAACAAGCTGGACACGTGGTACAGATTCAGGGTGCAGCTTCCGAGCGGCTACTCGGTCAGGTCGATCGTGAGGGCGGATGGCAAGAGGATAGTGAACGATCTGAGGGTCAACAGAACCACTGGGGAGGTGAGCGGGAGCATCAGGTGGTACGTTGAGGGGGGAACCCTCTACTTCTTCGACGACCCCATATACGGTTACGACGTCACTCTGACCCCGCCGCAGCCCAACAACTCGCTGGCCATAGAGGAGGTCGAGGCGGGTCAGATCTCGGCCATAGTGTTTCCCTACTCGCAGGGCGACGACTCGAACACCGTGGCAACCCACGATCACGCCGGCAGGACCGGGGATAACTTCGCCAACGACATCGACGCCGACGCCGGATCCAAGGTGGCCATAAGGTACACCACGCCTGCTGGGACCAGACAGTACGGAAACGACGGTGACTGGTACTCCACGGGCGACTATTACCTCACCCACATCAGCAGGGAGAACGTCACGGCCAACACAGTGCCCGACGGCCAGCTGGAGAGCGTCATAGTCACGGAGATGCAGGCCCAGTGGAGCGGATACGAGCTGAACGTGACCCAGAAGACGATAATAAGGGACAACAACAGATGGTTCGCAACCGTCTACTACATCAGGAATCCCACGTCCAACACGTACACTAACCTGAGGTTCTTCCAGGGTATGGACTGGAACTTCAGGGGCAGCTATCTCGGTGATGACGCCCTCTATGATCCGACTAGCGACGTAGTTTACGGCAACGACACCAATGCACCGGCGGGAGACATCCAATACGGCGGGTTTAGGGGTGAGGCTGCGAGTACTGGACACGACGTCAACGCGTATTACGGCATGTGGAATGACGTCAAGAACGACAACCTGAACAACCGCGACTATTACCAAGGGGATGCCGGAACTGCTCTGCAGTGGGACAGGGCTTCCCTGGATCCGGGTGAGGTCTGGGTGGTGCCGGTGATATGGGGTCTCGGCTACAACGTGAGCGACATGCTGGATCAGATACAGGATGGCTTGGCGCACCTGCACGATGCCGGGATCAAGAGCATAGATGCTCCACCCAATGGCACGAGGGTCAATCCGAACGTGAACTCCACCATATGGGTGAACGCCACGGCAGCGCTGTACGGCGTCGTCGACGCCGAGGGCGTGCCTGTGAACCTGACCATAGAGAAGGTGGGAGGAGGCTACTCATCGTCACAGCTGACCCACGTGGACCTCTACGTCCCGCACAACGAGACAGCCCCGGCCGACTTCCTGCTGGACATATCGTCCCTCTCGCCGGGGGAGTACAATATCACGGTGAGGACCCAGCTCCCCGGCGACCAGAACGCGTCCAACGATGCGAGGAGCATCATAATTTACATCACCTCCTTCACCGTGGAGCCGGATCAGGAGAAAACCGTGTACCCGGGCAGCACGGCCGAGTACAACGTCACCGCACACAACAACGACGAGGAGGCCAGGTTCGATTTCTCCATCGTCCAGTCGACTAAGGGATGGCCGACCGAGCTCTATGATGGAACCACCCTCGTTGCCGAGGACTCCGATGGGGATGGGTCGTGGGACTTCGTCTCATCCAGCTATGACTCCAACGGGAACGGCCTGCCAGACATGCTCCTCCCGATAGGGGATACCAACTTCACCGTCAGGAAGCCCGTACCGGGCACCGCCCCCCTTGGGGAGCTCGATCTCACCGAGCTGAACGTGAGCAAGGTGGGAGACCCCTCGGTATATGATACGGTTTCCCTGTACACCCGCACGGTCCACCCGGGGAGCGTTGGGAAGCAGTTCTACCTGCACGGCGATTCCGGGCACACCCTCAACACGACGCAGCCCACCGTCAGCAGCAGCGAGACGCAGATAGCAGCTAACGCTCTGGATTCGTGGGCTCAGCAGCCTCCGTTCGCGTCTGAATTCGTCCTCTCGGGCGATGCGGTTGTGACCCTCTACCTGAGGGACGATTACTCAACCACTCACGACGTGACGGTCACCCTGATATACACCGATGGTTCATCGACCACTGCCATAGGCTACACTTCGTCCTCCATAAGTCTCTCCACATCTCTCTCCCCCTACACATTCACCATACCAATAACATCCGAGGTAAGAATACCCAGGGGAAGTTACCTGGTTTTGAGAATTGAGAATGGGGCGTCATACCCGCTCTACGTGGGACATGACTCGAGCCACGCCTCCAAGGTGGAGGTGACTACCTATACGTACATCAGGGTGGTGGAGGCCACCACCGACAGGACGGATTACTCGCCGGGGGAGACCATCACCGTGACCGCTAACGTGACCGATCCCATAGGGGCGTACGACATATCCCAGGTGAGGATAGACGTCTACGGATCGGATGATACGCTCTACCTGAGCGACACCATGACCCTGTCCCAAGAGGACTCCAGCTCCCCGCCCCTGTGGAGGGTATACACCTACTCCTTCTCACTGAGCCAGTACGGGATCTACACCGTGGAGGTGACCGCCGTGGAGACGAATGGGGTGGAGAGCGAGTACAATCTATCCGTTTACGTCAGCTGGCCGGTGATGGGCAGGGTGTACGAGGACTTCGGAACCCTCGGGACTCTGGATTCAAGCGACGTGGGTCTGCCCAACGCGAGGGTCCTTCTCTACAATGACACCAACTCCAACGGGGTGCTAGATGCCGCGGACGTCATCATCGACTCGGATTCAACCGATGCCAGCGGATCCTACTCCCTGCACTCTATAGTGGACGGCAGGGTCTTCGTCGTCGTTGACTCCAGCACCCTCATATCCTCCAAGGGGCTGAATTCCGGCCACACGTGGGATGAGGTATGGGCCGAGCAGACTTTCCAGAGGGAGTGGGACGGCTCCTCATGGGTCCTTTCACCGAGGTTCGGCGGCAGGGACCCCCAAGTGGGAGACATGGAGGGTGGCATCAGGGAGCACTACGTGACCGTCGAGCGATCCAACTACGGCGGGGAGAGCATCGACTTCGGCTTCAGCTACGAGGTGGTGGTGAACACCCTGGACAGGAGGGCGAGTGGGATCAGGCCCGTTGGTGAGGTGTTCAGGGTCCCGGGGGTGGGGAGCAGCTGGAGGGTGGTCTTCACCCACAATTACTACGAGAACCCGGTGGTGGTCTGCACCTACAACCTGCCCAGCAGCTCGGATAATGAGGCTGTTGTAAGGCTGAAGGGAGTGGATCACCATTCGTTCAAGCTCAGGATCCAGAATCCGGGAGGAAAGGCAGTTACCCCGGGTGACGTCTACTGCCTGGTGATGGAGGAGGGAGCGTGGGAGCTGGACGATGGCAGGAGGGTCGAGGCCCACAGGGTGATCTCCGACGGTACCAATGCCAACGGGAACTGGGGTTCTTCCCTGATGGAGCATCCCCCTTACTCGTGGACCTACACCGATCCCGTGGTCTTGGGACAGGTGATGACCTACAACGACTCCAGATGGTCGGTATTCTGGGACTCCAACGGGACCAGGAGCTATCCGCCGGATCCCTCCAATCTCTATGTTGGCAAGCACGTGGGGGAGGACCCGATCACCTACAGGAAGGATGAGGTGCTGGGATACGTGGTGGTGGAGGCGGGCAATGGGACCACTGGTTCCCTGACCTACAGCGCTCAGAGAGGGCCTATCACCATAAGGGGCGTCGGTAACAGCCCACCCTACTCCTACTCGCTGGGATCCTCCTACTCGGTGGGAGTCGCCACTCAGAGCGGCATGAGGGGGGGCAACGGCGGATGGGCCGTCCTCTATGGATCCGATCCCATATCCAGTAGCATAGACCTGGCCATTGATGAGGATACCCTTTCCGACTCGGAGAGGAGGCATATAGGGGAGTCGGTGTCATACTGGGTATTCTCGGACCAGGGTCTTATATTCGCCAGGGTCAATGATGACAGATACGCCCAGGGAAGCTTCCGGCAGTTCCTGATCAATGCCAATGCGCTTCAGGGGAACCAGAGAAGCTACATCGTCATGATGGTTGGCAGCAACGCGGGATATGCATCCTCCTGGAGGATAACCCTTAACCAGAGTCTGGGCGGCTTTCCCGCTCTAAATGATCCCGCCGGAACCGTCTTGAATGGAACAGTCCTGAACACGGACATGAGTGTGAGGGACGACAATTCGGGCAAGACCGGATCCACAGGAGCCGTGGGCACGGGACCGGACGGGGTGCCCGGCACGGGGGACGAGTGCCAGCTCGATGGCGTCGACAGGCCGGAGCTGGAGGTATACGGCGGGGGATACAGTGATTACGGCCTCCTGATTAACGCCAGCAACACCTGGGTGACTAACCTGTCCATCTTCGGCTTCGGGACTTCAACCGAGGGGGCCATACAGGTCAACGGCACCCACACGGTCCGCAATGTCACCCTGAGTGGCCTCCTCATAGGCCTGTCATCCGACGGCGCCGATCCAGCCTCTCACGGACTCGAGAGGAATGAGGGCGATGGAGTGAGGGCCATATCCAGCGGGGACCTGGGCATGAGGGTGGAGCAGTCCCTGGCGGGCTACAACGGACTGACGGGGGTGCATCTGATGGGAGGGTCCATGGAAGCGGTGCTCCATCGCCTGGAGTCCTTCAGCAATGGGTTGAGCGATGGCTTGGAGGACGGCATATCCGTGGAGCAGGGGGCCTCCGGTATCACCGTCGAATGCTCCTACCTCCACGACAACGCCGCCTATGGATTCGACAGCTGGATGGGAGTCGGTAACTTCCTGATAGACATGGTAAACGTCTCGGGTAACGGTGCAATGGCGTCCCAGGGAGAGGATGGGGGTATCAGGATATTCGGAAACGACACCGTGGTCAACAGGAGTGTGATCCACGATAACGCTGGTCCTGGAGTCGTCGTGGCCAATTGGTCCGACGGTGGCGCCATCAGCGTGAACAACTCCATCCTGGTGAACTCCATATTCTCCAACGGAGAGGTGGGTGTCGACCTGGACCTGACTCACGTGGGTACCAACCCGGTGGGGGACAACGTTACCATCAATGACGGTCAGCTGGTGGAGAATCAGCCCAATGGGGGGATGGACTACCCCGTTATCTTGGATTTCAGCTATGATCCCGACACGGAGACCCTGTTGGTCAGTGGCTACATAAACAGGGAGGATGCTTATTCCGGCAGTCCCGATTTCGCGGGAGCCGATGTGCTGATCTTCCTGGTCAACAACACCAACGGTGGTGATGACCTGGTGGGCAACGACTACTCGGGCGACACGCAGTTGACCGGCTACTACGGGGAGGGCTGGATATACCTCGGCAGGCTGGTGACCGACTCCAACGGGGAGTTCTCCGGCACGCTCGATCTCTCCTCCCTGCCGAGCTGGGCGAGGCCAGACACCGGGAGTGCGCTGACGGCGATGGCCCACAAGGATGGGGTGGGGAGCAGCGAGTTCGGACCCGTCTACAAGAGGAAGCCCGTCAGCGTCTCGGTAAGGAAGGACCTGGAGCCCTCGGGATCGGACTGCAGCGTGTCGGTGACCCTGACTGCAAGGAACCTGAACCCATGGGCTACGGTGACGAGAATTTACGACTCGATCCCTGCTGGAATGGTGATGAGCTCGCCCAGCATTCCCCCCGATGGGAGCTCGGGCAACATCCGCTGGTGGACCGTCACCCTGGCACCAGATGGATCTCCGGGATCGGAGAAGCAGATCACCTACACCCTCACCGCCTCCAGCTGCGGTTCCTCGGACTACTCCCTCTCGGACGCATTCCTTGTTGGGGTGGATCCGCCCTCACCTCCGCCTGACTCTTTGAAGCTGGATGTCAGGGAGTACCTGGACGTGAGGTTCCGACCCGATGGCACCTACACGGTGTTGGAGCACTGGGGGTTCCTCACCCTGTCCAATCCGACCTCCGATCGGGCCGAGGTCGTCAGGATCTATCCGGGCGCGTCGGGTTACGTTTTCTACCCAGATTATCCCGTGCCATCCACTACCCCAGACTCGCCGCCCCTCACGGTGGACGGGCTAGATCCCGGATCCATGGTCAGATGGAGGTTCACAGCCCCCCTAGGTTCAAGACCCCCGATCGTGCTCACCGAGGACCTCGCCCCCACTAGGATCGGCTGTGACAGGACCGAGAGGGTCACCCTCAAGATCAGGGTGTCTGCATTGGAGGACGCCGGCGAGGTGGTGCTGAGGAAGCCCCTGTGGTGGGCCGACCGCGTTGCTGGAATTGCCGTAAGTGCGGGATCAGCATCCATCAGCGGTGGAGATCTGGTGTGGAATCTGGGGATCATGAGGGCCGGCGATGTGGCCGAGCTGACACTGACGGCCGAGACGATGATTCCACACGGCATCCGGCTCCCGGATGCCGAGGTGTCGTTCAACAGGAGCTCTCCTCCCCTGCTCAGGCACCTCAGAGTGACGTACGCAGGGAGCGCCTCCATCTCGGTGGAGAAGAAGGAGGAATCCTCCGGCTCCTACAGGGTGAGAGCCATCTTCTCCAACCTGGCAAAGGACCTCTCCTACAACCTCACCTCAATCTGCGTCTACGACGGTCAGCCCAGGTCGGGGAGGCTGGTCTTCTGCGAGGAGCCCAATGCGGTGGTCGGCACTGGGGAGAGCTGGTCATCCCCCGTTCACGTCGATACACCTCCCTCTCTCCCGGAATACTACGCGGTGGCCAACTTCACCGGCATGGTAACATCCTCCGGCACCTACTCGTCCCTCAGGAGGGCCGGGGACAGTTACGTGCCCTATGCCCTCATCGAGGAGCCCTCGCTGGGGTGCACCTTGCAGGGCGGGAGAGGAGGTGGGATCGGAACCGGCGGGACCAACGGGAGTGTAACTGGCACCGTGGCCCCGCCTACGAGGGTTGCGGGGAGGTTGCCTACCGGGACGAGGCCTGGAGGAGCCGGGAAGGGGAACGTAACGACTGGAACCACGAACATCAGCGTGGGAGGCTGGCCCAACATCACTCTGGAGAAGAGCTGCAGCCCTTCCGAGGTTGAGGTAGGGGATCTGCTGGTCTGCAGGATCGTGGTGACAAATGAGGGTAATCTGAGCGCTAGGGAGCTGAAAATTGTCGACAGGATACCCAGTCAGCTCGTGATAGCCAGTAATGGCAGGAGGATAGCCTTGTGGACTGTCAGGGATCTGAAGCCGGGGGACAGCAGGGTCTTCAAGATCATCCTCCAGGCGGTCAGCGAGGGACTGGCCGTTAACACGGCTGAAGCGGGCGAGAGGACTGCTAGCGCGGCCGTGAGGGTTAAAAAAGCCGTGGGTCCGGTCCTGAGGAAGTACGGTTTCTACATGGGGGAGGGTGTCGTCAGGTACCTGATAACGGTGGATGCTGGCCATCAGGTGAGGATGACGGATGTCCTGCCCGAGGATGTCGAGGTAAGGAATGTGGAAACCTATGGGAGTCCCGTGGACTGGGCCATCAGGGGGAACGTTCTGGACCTCACCGTCAGGGGGAACGGCTCAGCCAGGATATACGTGGACGTTTATTACTTTGACTGGATGACGGGCGGTAAAATGGAGAACAGGGTCTTCATACCGGGAGGGCCGGAGGCCAAGGCCTACGTCAGGGCGACAGGCATCGGAAGCCATGCCTATTACGGGGCGTTCGTCGTACCCCTAGGCGTTGTCACGCTCACCCTCCTGCTCCTCAGGAGGAGGAAGGGCATTCTCCTCGATTACTGGTCGACAGTGGAGATCCTCGCATCGGGAATGCTCCCCTCCAACGGGATGGCGATAACCGAGGCGGCTTATAGAAGGTTAATGGCCAATCCGACCATTTCCCCCATTCTGATGGATCTGATATCCGATGGAAGGCTGGATGTTGTTGAGATCGATGAGGGAACGGCCATCAGGGCCCTCATCCTAGCGAGGAAGTACGGCCTGGATCTCAGTGATGCCACCGACCTGGTGGCCCTGAGCCCCGGACCGGAGAGGTGACCCATCGTGTCGCTCAGGGCGAGTTTCTCCAACAGGAGGAGGCTCCTCACCGCCGTGGTGTTGGGTCTCATGGTGCTGGTTATGGAGGCCTTCGTGATCAGCATATACAGTTCCATCCTCTATGGCCTCAGGCTCTACCTGGCGATCGCCGCCGCCCTGGCAACCGCTGCCTTGGTGAGCGCCTACATCTACATAACCGAGCCATCCCTCCACAGGGGAGTCTACGTGATAAGGGCAGAGATAATCAGGGAGGAAGCAGGGGATGATCTTGATAGGGCCATCCTGTCGGAGATAAGGAGGAGGGGCTACGTGAGACCCTCAGCGGTGGCAATCGAGCTGGGAACCACCGCATATGAGGTCATAGAGAGGGTGCATCTGCTGGAGAGGCGCGGCGTCATCAGGATAACCTCGGTGGAGCTACTCAGATCGGACTCCGCCTAGCGGGACGCGAGCGGTTGGAATATCAGGGGGAGGTCCGGCGGGGTGCGGGACGGTGGGAGGGATAGCCTAGATCAGACCCTGTGACCTCATCCACCCGAGGCTCTCAACCATACCATCCTCCAGCTCTATCCGGGGCCTGAACCCCTCCTTCTGGAGCCTGTCAATGGGCACCTCGGAGGGGGCCAGGTCGAGGTACCTCACCACGTCGAAGAAATGGGATGCCAGCCTCACCAGCGTCCTGGGAACGGGGACCTCGATCCCCCTCCTCCCTAGGAACGATGAGATCGAGTCCAAGAGCTCATCCATCGTGCGCATGCTGGGACCCCTGATATTGTAGATCTTCCACCTCCATCTCGGCAATTCAAGCATGCGCTCTATTGCCCTCGCCACGTCTCTCGCATGCACCAAGGCCAAGGGGATCCCCTTCCCCACTAGGACAGGCCTGATACCCCTCTTGATCAACCTAGCGAGCATCAGTATGTCCGGGTTTATTGAATAGGGCCCGTATATCCATCCAGGCCTGAGAATGAGTCCTCTACGCTGAGAAGACAGGACAGCCCTTTCCGCCTGACATTTCGACCTCTCATAGCCGGTTCGTGGCCTGCAGGGCGCTTCCTCATCCGCCCTCTCCCTGAGAGTGTCTCCCAGCGCCAGTATGCTGCTCACAAGCACGAAGGATTCGCTCCTGACTTCCCTTAGGAGGTTGACCGTGCCGCCGTAGTTGACCCTCATGGTCGGGCCCCTGAGGACAGCTGCCAGGTGAACCACGGCGTCCACCTCCAGAGGACCCCTGAACTCCTCGACCCTCGCCTCCACGATCTCCGCACCATCCAGCAGTTCCCTGGCCCAGGGTCTCTTCCTCAGACTTCCCCTGTTGACCATGGCCACTATTTCATGACCCCTCTCCCTGAGGAGGGGCACCAGGTTGCAGCCCAGCATGCCAGAGGCCCCGGTCACCAGAACCCTCATAATCGTCCCTCCATGGTGGAGGAATCGTGGGAGAACGCAGCTTCGCGTTCACCCAGGTGTCCTCATCACGTCACGTCGGAGCTCACGGTAGTGATATCAACGCGTCACTGGGATCGGGAGGAGACTTAAAGTTAGTACATCCCATTCCGGCAATCCATGAAATCGAGGGGGCCACTGGCATGGACGGAGGTGCCGTGTCGAGGTCGGCGTCCTCAGGAATCAACATCGCCGCCCCCCTGGAGAAGCGACAGTCCCAGCTTGGAGGCCAGCTCCAGAACAGGCCTGTATATCCACCTGCAGGTCACGCTCTCCAGTCTCTCTTCCCTTCCCTCGAGTGAGATCACCTCCCAGCACGCGAGTCCCTCGTACCAGAGGCCAGGGAGCAAGAAGGGCAGGGAGTAAAGCGCCGATACCAGGTAACATCCGAGCCCACTACCGGAGGATATGCAGGACGACACGTGATTGCTCACGAGCGCGCTGAAGAGGAAGAGGAGGTAGGCGCCCGTTCCGGTCCTCCTGAGCACCTCGACGGCACGATCCGCATTCCCTCCATCCTCCAGGCCGTAGTCAAACCTGAAGATGCTCACCAGGTAGCTAGGCATGAAGTAATAGGCGAGCGACAGCTCGGTTATCAGAACTATCATTATGGGGAGATACGATGGCAGGAGGAACGCGGTAACGGGTATCGAGAGCATGGCCATAATGTAAAGGGGCTTCCTGGTCAGGAGTGCGAAGGCGAATGCCACGAGCGAGATCACCTCCATCAGCGGAAGGCCCGCGGTCGATTCCGCTAGCGCCCGCTCCAGGAGGCTTGATACATACTCCGAGAATCTCGTGGAGCTCTCTAGCAGGTTCACGGCGTAAACCCCGAGGCTGAAGAGAAGGTACATCCAGCCCCTCATCCTCTCCAAGATGGAGTCCAGGAGGAGGGACCCTCTGTAGTAACCGACGTAGAGGGGCATGATAAGACCGGTGATGGCCAAAGGGAGGAAGGAGAGGATGGCCTGGTGGCCCGAGGGTAGCAGGGCCTGCATAACCGAGAATATAAATGTGATGAAGGAGGTGGCGGCGAAGAGTAGCTGATCCCAGGCAGTGAGCCTGGTAGCCCGCATCAGACTTGCCCTGAGCTCCCTTATTTCCCTCTTGATCTCCTCTATCTCTCTGGGATTGGCTCCTCCGCGCCAGTTCGAGTTCCGGCCTCCTTCCTTCTCCCCGCTCATGGCAACCTCCCGCGCGCTACGGTGATCTTCCTATATTCGAGTCCCCGTTGGTAGGTAGTCATCCTAAAATAATGTTCGATCCGCACGACATGTTTTTGAGGGAGAGGCGTAGGCAGGCCTATGACCCTGGAGGACCTGAGGGAAGTACAGAGTCTGAACACCCTCGTGTTCGAGACGCTGGGCCAGCCCGAGAGGGAGAGGGAATTCAAGCTCAAGGAGCTGAGGAGGTGGGGATTTGACCTCCTCAGAGGGAAGATGGCCGGGGAGGAATCATACTTCACGGCGGAGCTTGGCAGGAGGAGTGTCGGGGAGAGATACATAGAGGGGGGGATAGAGTACGAGGTCCTAGAGGTTCTGCAGGAGCTGCCGAAGAACAAGAGGTTCCTCGCCCACATAGAGACCCAGCAGGGCCGGGCCTACATAGTGGGTTACCTGAGGGAGGGTGAGGAGGACCTCATAATCCTGGATGTGCCGGCCGGACCGCTCCTCCTGTCCTTCTTCAAGAAGAACAATCTGAGCAACCTGGTGGCCTACATGAGGAACGTGGGGATAACCATAGAGTTCATGAAACAGAGGGGCCAGGAGGGGAAGCCCGTGCCCTACGAGGAGCTTCCCAACGTGGCGAGGAGGTTCCTCAGGCTGGCGAGGGACTTGGAGAAGGAGGCCGGATTCGGTAGGGTTGCCCTGGCCTACTACGGAGAGGATAAGGAGGAGAAGCCCAGGTACAGGATATCGTGGCTCCTGCCAACCATAGCGATGTTCCAGCTGGAGCTGGCACAGAAGGCGGATAAGGCTCTGGGCCTATTCCCCAAGTGAGATCCTTTACAGTAGGTGGTGGGGCATGCATGCTGGTTCCCCACCTCACCACCATCCGACGGCATTCCACGCGCTCGCTCTTATTCACCCCCTACTCTATCTAGTGGGTCGACTTCCCGATGGATTATTCTCATGTCACCAGCCGGTGTGCTAGCTGGTCATCCATTACCTTATCCGGCGCATATTCTCCCGACAGCTTAAACCGAGCGATATTCGCAGTCGGGCTGGCGTTAGGGACCAATTACCGGGCGAGGAGGATATTTGGAAGGGAAGTACAGCCCCCACATAGGTAAAAGGTGAGGAGGTGGGAGTTGGTTCTAAAGGAGATGGTCGATAGGTAGGTTCCTTGGAGTGGGCAAGGGGCTCTCGGAGGAGATCCTCTATATCGCTACTTGCGACTCCCACCATGTTTCAGATCCCATCTAAAATTACGCCCTTTCCGGGGGATCGGTGACTACCCGAGGACTCGTTCAATGGTGCTGGTGATCAAGCTCCTCTCCGAAGCGGCGGCGCACGAAGAAAGGGTATCCGAGAGTCGTGAGGTGCTCAGGATCTCCCTATCCTGGCTATGCACTCCTTGACGTGCTGTACTATGCGGGCGCCCTCCTCCCCCGACCTTCCGGCCCCGACCTCTATGAGCCACCTCCCCCTGTACCAGAGTTCCCACCTCAATCCGGGATAGTCGAAGTAGGCGTAGCCGAATCCTTCTCCCACCTCATACTTCCACTCCAAGTACCTGTCCCTGGACCCGTTGACGTATGATATTATCTCCTGGGCCACCTCCCTAGCCGTTCTCTCGCTCGAGACCTTCATGAAGGCTATGTAGACAAGGGTCTTCTCGGGGGGGTTGTACTGACACAGGAACTGGATCCCCAGCCCGCCCCTCAGGGAGAGGCCCTCGGGAGTGGTCCTGATGGGCATCGTCCCCTTGACCAGTAGGCCCTCGCACTTGAAGTCCTCCCCGAGCCTGGTGATGTAGTAGTCGTCCGGGGGGACTGGGTACCTTGACTCCAGCTCTACCTTCCTGTGATACAGGTAGAGAAGCCCCAAGACCAGCAGAGAAATGATGAGGAGGGAGAGCGCTGTATAGAGCCCTCTCATGATGAGGTCCTCCCGTGCAGGTGGCAGGCCACCCAGTGCCCGGGCTTCACCTGAATGAGTGGGGGCTCCTCCTTATCACAGGGCTCGAAGACCCTGAAACATCTTGGGTGGAACCTGCAGCCCTCCGGCGGGTTGACAGGACTGGGGACATCCCCCTTAAGGACGATCCTCTCCTTCTTCACCGTGGGATCAGGCACCGGTTTGGCGGAGAACAGGGCCTGGGTGTATGGGTGGAGAGGGTTCTCGAAAATTTCATTGGTATCGGCCAGCTCGACTATCTTCCCCAGGTACATGACCGCCACCCTGTCGCTGATCACCTGCACCTGCGACAGGTCGTGGCTGATGAACAGGTAGGTCAGGCCGTACTTTCCCTGGAGTTCCTTGAAGAGCTTGAGGAGTCTGGCCCTCACAGACACATCCACGGCCGAGGTGGGCTCATCCAACACTATAAACTCGGGCTTGAGCACCAGGGCCCTTGCTATGGCTATCCTCTGCCTCTGCCCACCGGAGAACTCGTGCGGGTATCTCCACATGTGCTCCTTGCCAAGGCCCACCTCCTGCAGCGCCTGCAAAGCCATCTCATACGCTTCCTCGCCCTTGGCCACCTTCTGGACTATCAGGGGCTCGGCCACTATGTCCTTGACCATCATCCTGGGGTTGAGGGCGGTGAGGGGGTTCTGGAAGACTATCTGCATCTTCCTCCTATACCCCTTCAGCTCCTTCCCCTTCATGTATGCGAGGTCGTACCTCCTCCTCAGCTCCCTGAGCCTCGACTTGTCTCCCGATTGTCCCGAGCTCTCAAGCTCGAGTATCTCCCTGATCACCTCCTCGGGCGCGTCGTAGAAGATGTGCCCGGACGTTGGATCCAGCAACCTTATCAGCGTCTTGCCCAGAGTAGTCTTGCCGCAGCCCGATTCCCCGACCAGTCCCAGGGTCTCGCCCCTCCTTATCCATATATCCACGCCGTCCACTGCCTTTACCCAGGCCACAGGTCTCTTCAGTATCCCGCCCAGGACCGGGAAGTGCTTCTTCAGCATGTAGGTCCTGATGAGGGATCCCTGGGTCTTCGACAGCCAGTCCTCGTACTCCGAGCTCATCATTCCCCGTCCACCTCCACTGCTTCATCGTGGTGCAGGAAGCAGGCGACCCAGTGCCCGGGCTCCACCTCAACGAGCTTCGGTTTCTCCCTCGAGCACCTTTCCATCGCGTGCTCGCACCTGGGATGGAAGCGGCACCCCGAGGGGGGATTTATCAGGTTGGGTACAGTGCCGGGTATGTCCTTCAGGGGCCTCCCTGGCATTGGTATGGCCTCCAGAAGCCCCTTGGTGTAGGGATGGAGCGGCCTCTTGAATATGGTGTAGACGTCCGCCACCTCGACCACGTTTCCCGCGTACATCACCGCGACCCTGTCGGACATCTCTGCTATGACGCCCATGTCGTGGGTGATGTAGATCAGGGTCATGCCGAACCTCCTCTTCAGATCCTTCATCAGCTCGAGGATCTGGGCCTCCACCGTCACGTCCAGGTTGGTCGTGGGCTCATCAGCAATGAGGAGCTGCGGGTTGCAGGAGAGGGCCGTGGCGATGACTATCCTCTGCTGCATCCCCCCGCTCAGCTCGTGGGGATACATGTCGTACACCCTCTCCGGATCGGGGATCCCCATGAGGTCCAAGAGCCTCACGACCTCCTTCCTCGCCTCGCGCCTTATAGGTCCCCAGTAGACCCTCCTCAGTAGGGGGATCCTCTTCACCAGCCTGACCAGGGGATCCCTCTCCGATCTCAGGGACCTCTCTATTACGGTCCTGCTCATGGATGCGAGCAGGCCTGCGTTACCCTCTAGGGACTTCAGGGCCCTCTCCTTCATCTCGTCAAGCCTGTGGATGAGGATCGCCTCCGCAACCTGATCCCCGACTTTGTACACCGGATTGAGGGCGGCCTTGGGTTCCTGGAATATCCTAGAGATGTCTGAGCCCCTTAGCTTCCTTAT
>JALWYH010000011.1 GCA_027078475.1 Thermoproteota archaeon | reverse complement strand
CGTCCACCCTGTGGACGATGCCCTTCATGACCAGATCCCCCTCTGACTCCTCCCCCAGATCTAATACCACCTTGGCTCCTCTCTTCAGGTTCAATAACCCCTTGGGTAGCTCTAAAGAGAACCTCAACGACCCATCCTCAGTCTTGAACTTAGCGATCTCCACGTCGAATATGGGATCCTCGTCGATGGTCTCTAAGATGGCCTCAACCCCCATCAAACTTTCACCTCTCCATCGTGGTGATCCACCTAATAAAACATCTCCCACTTGGCCGTTGAATGGGTGAGAGGATGACCGTGCTCTCCACCGTTTTGAGGATGAATGCGGAGATAAGGAGGATGGCAAGGTCCTCCTTGCCCGATCCAAGTCCCTTGGAGATAGATGAGTTGGTTGAGAGGGTGAGTGAACTACTGAAACTCATAGGGGCCGAGATCATCCCGCTAGGGCAGGATAGAGATGTTCCTAACTTGATCAAGGTGAAGCTTACTCTGGCCCTGTTGACGGAGGAACTCAGGAATTTCCTAGTGGAGAAGGCACTGATCTAATGTCTAGCCCTTGGTGGCTATGTAAACCTTCAGAAGGCGCTCGTCCACCACTATCATTTCCCTTATGTACTTGACGGTGGAGTATGGTATAAGGACGTTTCCCTTTCTGTCCTTCTTCAGCTTCTGAAGAAGGGCGTCAGCTGCACCCCTGCTGCTTCTGACCACGAGAGAGATCATCTTGCCCGTTATCTCATCCACAACCAGATCGGTGACCTCGCCTAGCATGAGTCCCTTATCCGTTATAATGGGTTTACCAGCGAGCCTGGAGACGGAGTATCTGGCCATAATCCTGCCCCTCTTCTTCAAATTGGTGGGCCGGGGGGGACTCGAACCCCCGACCTCCGCCTCGTCAAGGCGGCGTCATAGCCGCTAGACCACCGGCCCCCCGACTCTGGTGGGAGGTCCCTTAAATAAAGTTTTTCATCCATCCCGCGGATTAGGGGACGAAGAGGGACAGACTCGTGTTTCCACGGGGAGTCAGGACTCAAGATCATCGTCATGGGTCAGAGGGCCCTTTTACATCATCCTCCCTGTTGTGTATGAGTCACCGATATTAATAAGACTCATCATCGGGTCACCACGGTGTTCCGAATGGGTGGCGAGATCGAGGATGAAATAGCGGAGCTGCTGTCGGAGATGGTGCTTCAATTCAGGAAGAAGGGGTCCGTGGATGAGAAGTTGCTGGAGAGGCTGTCTGGGATGATATCTGACTCGAACCAGTGGATGAACCAACTTCTAGCAGAGCATCTCAGGGGTATCGTGAGAGCGATGAGGGACGGCAGCTTCGAGGAAAGAAGTCTCTTGGGAAAGAGCGTTAGAATGGACGAGCAAGAATTGAGAATGATTGCTGAGTCCATAGACAGGTTTTTGGAGGAGGATCCTTTCAGGGAAATGGAGACGAAGGAAGTGCTCCTGCTATGGAGGAAATCCCTCGAGTTGATCCTGAAGGGGCTAAGTGAGGACGAGGAGATCAGCTCCTGATGGAGAACCTTCCTCCAGGAGCTTTCTCCAACAATCCTTCGTCCATCAGCTCCTGAAGAAGCTCCCTCGTCCGAGTCAGCTTCATTCCTAATATCTTGGAAGCATCAATAAGTGAGAAGAAGGTGCCCGGTGGAAAATTTTTCCTCAGGATAGCTATCTCCGGACGTACATCATCAGGAATCACCTCTTCCTCCTCTTTCCCTTCCTGAGAGGTCTCCTTCTCCTCTCCAGCCTCGGAGATTAGGTTTAGTATCTTGTCCTGGCTCAGTTTCCCGCTTTCCTTGAGCTCTCTAGTCAGCATAGCGAGCAGATTTCTGGCGAGTTTCATGAGCCTCCTAGGATTTCCGCCGGCCAGCTCGTTCATCTTTCTTACCAAATCTTCGGTGAAGGGCTCCCCCAGATTCATCCCCCTGGCCTCCTCGTTCAGCATGTCCCTGTAGTGCAATATCCTTTTCTTCAGTATCTTGCTGGCCTCCTCGGGGCCGATGGTCCTCATCTCTATCAAACTGTGCTCGATCTTGCCCAAAAGTTTCTTCATTATGTCGTAGGCCGGGGGTATGCACGCTATTATTATCATCTTTCCATCGCCCATCTCCCTGTACAGCCTCCTCACGAAGTCGGAGAATAGCTCGGCGTCCCTCCTAGTACCGGAGATCACTATGTTCTCCACCTCGTCCAGCATGAGGATCGCCACATCGTACTTGTTGAGCTCATCCTTCACCAAGGCGAAGAGGGCCTCCGGGTCCCTAGGCAGTTTCCTCCGGAGGGGCTTGAACGGCGGCATCTTCTTCACGGTAGAGGCTATCCTACGGAGGAAGGTCTCGTAATCGTCCACATCCACCTTGACGTAGTAGGTGGGGACATCAGGCAGTATCTCCCCTATGAGCCGGAGTCTATGAGTCTTACCCGTTCCGAACTCACCTACCAGGAAAATTAGTCGCTTCTTCCTCCCCTTTATCACTTCGTCTATGAGCTGGGCCAGCCTCTCATCCACGTCGGTGTCCACATGAAGGGTCCTCACTTCCTCCAAACTCTCGCTGCTTAGATAGGCGAAGGGATTGGCCCTGAGCATCCACCTCATGTATCCAGCTTCAACTACCCTGACGTCGCTTTCATCCGGCATTCACAAGACCCTCACATTTTCAGGCTACGTCTAGGCCCCAACTACGTTTATATAATCTAGCCCAATGAAAAAGTGTTGCATACCTCCAGACTAAGGTGTGTTCGATGAATGGCACAAAGATTGGCAGGATAGGGCTCTTTGCGGCTCTGGTGCTCCTGATCTCGGCCTCTGCGTTCTCGATATCGAGGGCGGAGATACTGTCTGAGAAGCCCCACTACGTGAGCACGCAGGCAACTTTCTTCTTCAAGGATGAATTCACCGCCAGACTGGTGATCAACTACACGTGGTATGGACTGTGGGCTAATGACCTCGAGAGGCTGTTAAACAAGACTGGAGAGCAGAATTACACCGAAAGATTCCTGAAAAACATCAAGGAGACTGTTAGGGGTCCTTACATAGGGGGGGACATGGAATTCTACCCCACAGGCATGAAGGCGGAGATTCACAAGAGCGTGTACCACAACAGGTCCAAGAGGGTGGATCTAGTCCTAACAGTGGACCTCGAGGCAAAGAAAGGAGCTCCAAAGGAGGTTAAGGGAAGGAAGGGAATAATCTACGCCACGAGGGAAGACTACTCGAATATAACGAAGCTATTCGTGAAGGATCTCGACCTGCTCAACCTGACGGTCATCCTGCCCAAGAATTACGTTGTCAGCATATCTAGGCCCTCCCCGAACGCTATCTACTTGGCCAACGTCTCGGACGGGCTGAGAGTCGTGGTGTCTTGGGTTCTGAAGAGTCCCACCGTGGACACTAGGGAATCGTCAGGCTATAGCGGCTGGTTCTTCCTAGGAGTGGTCAATCACACCAAGGAGGAAGAAAGCGTCCTCGAGAGGATAAGGAATAGGATAGCGGAGATAAGGAGAGCTCCCTACCTGCCACTGGACGACGCCACGGCGAGGAAAGCCAAGGAGTTGTTCGATCTCTACTACAAGTTCTCCACCTTGGCGCCTAAGAGGGTGGAATCTAACCTCACTTACGCGCTGAGGTTGGCGAATGAGATACCCACATACCCGGTGAGCCCCGATGTGGTAGTCGCCGGGGTCTCCCTAGGTGTCGTGGTGCTGGAGGTGGCCGGTTACCTGCTTTACAGGAGGCGTGTGAGGAGAGGATGATAAATACTTTCACTTAACCCCCCTCTCTATAGGGCACCACAATGAAATTATTTCGCCCCCGCACTTAACACCCGGTGATGTGAAATAGCCATAATAAGGGATCCCTTCAAGTTCTCGGAGTCATACACTCCGCCCAGGCTTCCTCATAGGGAGAGAGAGGTCAATGTGATTGTTAACACGCTGGCCAGTGGGTACGGTCTGACGGAGGGCCTGATATTGATAAGGGGAGAGCCGGGGGTGGGCAAGACCTCAGTGGCCAAGCTCTCCTCCGCCAGGCTGAGGAAAAGGCTTAACTCCATGGATGTAGTTCACATAAATTGCAGGACCTACAGGACCCCAACATCGGTAATACAGAGGATAGTCTCCTCCCTCCTGCCGGGAGTGCCAGATAGGGGACTCTCCTATGAGGAGGTCGTGCTGATACTTGAGAAGGTTCTGTCGGGGGATGAGAGAGATCTGCTCGTGGTGCTGGACGAGGTGGACTATCTGAGGGAGGGGGATACCTTAGTCTACACCCTGCTGAGGCTTCACGAGGGAGAGGCATCCAAATCCCCATCGCTGGTGGTGGTGGCAAGATGGGATCCCCCTTACATGATGGACGACTCAATAAGGTCCTTCATGATAACGAGGCTTCCCTTGGAGAAGTACACGGCCGATCAGCTGGAGGAGATAGTGAGGTACAGAGCGGAGGAGGCCCTAGAGGATGGGAGCTTCGACGACGAGGTAGTGAGCAAGGTCGTGGAGCTATCTGAGCACATGGGGAATGCAAGGGTGGCGCTGAAGATACTTTACCTAGCAGCAAGGTTGTCCGAGGAGGCTGGACTTTCCAAGATAGTCCCGGATATGGTAAGCGAGGCAGCATCTAGGATAGGTGTGATAGGTATAACCGAGGATTCCCTCGTCCCCCTAGATCTGCACGATAAGATACTCCTCCTAGCTGTATCAAAGAGGCTGGCCTCCTCCGGTAAATCATGGATAAAAATGGGGGACCTCATGGAGGAGTACAGGCTCCTGTGCGAGGAGGCGGGGGTCCTCCCCTACAAGTACACCGCCATATGGAAGAGGGTCAGGAACCTCAAGAACATGGGCTTCCTAGAGGCCAGGAAGTCTGGAGAGGGGATGAAGGGCCAGACCACCCTCATATCCTTGGGCTCCATACCGGCGGACAAGCTCCAAGCGAAGCTCAGAGAGTTGCTTAGGGAGGAATTGAGCCCGCTAGCTTCCAACCTCTAACTTGTAGTGCTCCTCCAAATCCTCCAGTATCTCCCTTATTTCCTCCTCCCCCAGGCCGAGCTCCCTCTCGAGCTTCCTTATTATCCTGCCCTCGCTCTTGCTGTCCGCTATTAGTATCGGCACTACCTCTATCCTCACCACCTTGGTGGGGATGTGAAGCTCCCTTGCCAGCCTGGCCAAGAACTCCTTGGTTCTGGCCCTCAGATCCTTGGTGGCTGCCATTTTCTTGATTATCTCCGGAAACCTCATTTTGACCCCGCGTGGCTTGGCCTCCTTTGAGGCGCAGACTCCGAATGTCATCAGCTGGGTGTAGTAAACCAGCAGCTTCCAGTTATTGGTCCTGATTATGCGGCTCCTCACTATATCTGCATAGGACAGGTAATCGTAGGCCCTTGAGAGGGACCTGCCGAAGTAGACGTAGGGGAGGTTCTCCTCGATCCAGCGAAAGAGCATGTCGGGATCCACATCGGTGTTCAGAGATGTCAGGTAGGCGGAGTAGCAGTTCTCCCCGTAAAATATAGCGGTCAGCACCTTGAAAACGTCCGCTTCCACGTCCCTCTTCCCGAACCTCTTCCCTATAACCTCGGCCAGATCAAGGCTCCCCTTTACCAGGCTCTCCAAGTCGTTGATGGCTGCCCTGAGATCCCCTTGGGAGTTTATGGCTATCTGCCTAAGAACGGTATCCGGGATCCTGATCCCCTCCTTCCTGCATATCTCCTTGAGAACCGAGAGGACCGTGGTCCACCTCAGCCTATAGAACCTTACTACCTTGGAGAGTGATCTTATCTCGTAGAGATGCCTCTCGTAGGGGTCATTGGCGGTCATGACCACTGGCACGCCCTCCTTGGTGATCAGCTCCTTGACCAGTGAGACCAGAGCTCCTCCCTCACTGGGGAGGGCATCTATCTCATCCAAGATTATCAGTCTCCTGCTCATGGTGAGCAGGCTCACTGCCTTGGCGCTCTCGACGATGTACCTGAGGTGGTTCCTGTCCCTGAGATCGCTCGCGTTGACCTCCACGGGATCGTATCCCAGCTCGTGGGCTATTGCATAGGCAGCGGACGTCTTGCCGGATCCTGGAGGACCAACCAGCAGCAGGGCCTTGTTGACCTTTCCAGCCCGTACCTCCCTCATCCACTGCCTGATCTCGCTTATAGCCTTGTTCTGCCCCCTGATTTCATCCAATCTCTTGGGTCGGTACTTCTCAGTCCAAGGAAGGTCCACCATGGGATTCACCCAGTTCGACCAGCTTGGCCAGCATGGCCGCGAGCTGGACATCACCGTGGGCACCCTCGGTGACCCTAAAGTCCACCTCACTCAAGAAGATCATCAGCTGGGCCTTTATCCCATCAGGGATCGACTTGCTGGCCATTATCTCCCTGTTCAGCTGCTTGATCACGTCCTGAGCTGACATGCCGTAGTTGATCATCAGGTTCCTGAGCATGTCCCTAGCCGCCACGAACCTTCCCTTTAGCGCCGCGTTTATCATCCCTCTCACCTCCTCGGGATGGGCCAGGCCTGCCACCCTGTAGACCACCTTGGCATCGACCTGATCTGCCATCGCCGAGGCTGTCTGGAGCAGATTGATGGCCCTCCTCAGGTCTCCCTCAGCCACGTAAACGATTGCTGAAATCCCCTCATCTGTGTATTTGACCCCCTCCTTATTGGCTATCATGATCAGCCTCTCCCTGACCGCCTCCTCCGGAATCGGGCCGAATCTGAAGACGGCGCATCTAGATTGGATGGGCTCTATTATCTTGGAGGAGTAGTTGCAGGCTAGGATGAACCTGGTCGTCGTGGAGTACATCTCCATTATCCTCCTGAGAGCGTGTTGGGCATCCGCTGTCAGGCTGTCGGCCTCATCTAGGTGAATTATCTTGAAGGGAACACCTCCGAAAGGCGCCGTCTTGGCGAAATCCTTTATCTTGGTCCTTATGGTGTCTATGCCTCTCTCGTCGCTAGCGTTTAGCTCCATGTAATTGGCCCTGAGGAGTTCCTCCGACCCGTATATGTCGTGGGCTAGGGCTAGTGCCGTAGTCGTTTTGCCCGTCCCAGCCGGACCGGCGAATAGGAGGTGGGGCATGGATCTCTTCTCAACGAAGCCTTTGAGGGCTCGGATGACGTCCTCCTGGTCCACTATATCGTCCAGAGTCCTCGGCCTGTATTTCTCTATCCATAGCTCGAACGCCATTTCCTATCAACCCCCTATGAAACATTACCTTCAGGAATTCATCCAACGGCATAATTTAATAACCTCAGTAGGTGATACCCAGCCGAGGTCGGGATATGTTCCCAGTGAGGTGCTTCACCTGCGGCAGCGTGATAGGAGACAAGTGGGAGGAGTTCTCCCGGAGAGTCATGGCAGGAGAGGATCCGGGTAAGGTCCTCGACTCCCTAGGAGTGACCCGGTACTGCTGCCGGAGGATGTTCATAAGCCATATAGATCTTGCCGAGCTGGAGCTCTCATTCACGCCGGTTATGGAGAGGTGATGAAATGGGATACGACGATATGAGTCTGTCCAACGTGCCTCCTGTGGAGGACAAGGATCTGCTGATACCTAAGCAGAAGTACCTGTCAGCTGGAGTCCACGTGGGCACTAGGATAAGGACTAAGGACATGGAGAAGTTCATCTACAAGGTGAGGCCAGATGGTCTGTGCATGATAGACATAAAGAAGCTCGATGAGAGAATAAGGGTTGCCGGCAAGTTCCTAGCTAGATTCGAGCCCCAGAGGATACTAGCCGTGTCCGCTAGGATATACGGATTCAAACCTGTCAGGAAATTCGCCGAGTACACCGGGGCCACCTACGTAACTGGTAGGATTCTCCCGGGAACGCTGACCAACCCTCAGGCTCCCTTGCACCTGGAACCGGATGTGATACTCCTCTCCGATCCTAGGGTGGACAGGCAGATTCATGTGGAGTCGGTGAAGCTAGGGATACCGGTCGTGGCCCTAGTGGATGCCGATAACACTCTCGAGAACATAGACCTCGCCATACCGGCTAACAACAAGGGGAGGAGGGCGCTCGCCCTCGTCTACTGGTTGCTCACTAGGGAGGTCCTGAGGAACAGGGGAGATATCCCACCCGACGGGGATCTCGAGGAGAGCTATGAGGAATTCGCCACCCGCATAATGGGCCTCAGGTGAAGGCCTTGGAGGTCAGAAAGCCAGCCGTAGCTGGCTCTTTTTATCCGTCCAATCCAGATGATCTTCTCTCCATGATGAGGGATCTATTCACCAGCGTGGGGGTTGGCGGGATACCCTCGCCCCGGCAGGACGGCGAGAGAAGGGTGAAGTCCCTCATATCCCCTCACGCCGGGTACATCTACTCTGGGAGAACTGCGGCCGCTGGCTACTCAGTGCTGGCGGAGGACGGGATCCCGGAGACGTTCGTCATCCTAGGTCCCAATCACACGGGTCTCGGGTCAGCCTTCTCCGTGTCAGGTGCGAAGTACTGGGAGACGCCCCTAGGCAGGGTGGAGGTGGACAGGGAGTTCGCCTCGGTAGTGATGGAGCACTTCGAGGACTTGGAGTTCGACGACCTGGCGCACGTATCGGAGCACTCCGTCGAGGTGCAGATACCATTCCTGCAGGCCATATACGGCTCCCCGAAGATAGTCCCCATAGTGATGGGCATTCAGGATCCCCCCTCCGCCGTGTCGCTGGGAAGGGCCATAGGGATAGCATCCGAGGTGCTGGGCAGGGACGTGGTGGTCATCGCCTCCTCGGACATGTCCCACTACCTGCCCGAGGAGGAGGCCAGGAGGAGGGACCGGGCCGCCTTGGATGCCATCCTCAGGCTGGACGTCGAAGGGCTCTTCAGGACCATATTCGAGCTAGATGTGTCCATGTGTGGCCCGGGGCCGGCCTCCGTTGCTATGACGTATGCCAAGCTGCAGGGTGTGAAGAAGGGAGAGCTGATCAGGTACTCCACGAGCGCCGAGGCTGGTGGTGACAGGTCGTTCGTCGTCGGATACGCATCGGTGGTGTTCAGAGTATGAGGGACGATGGCGAGAAGACCTCCCAGCGCAAGATCGAGCACATCATGATCGCCAAGAGAGATGACATCGATCTGAGTGCTAGATCTTCGTGGTTCGAGCACGTGAGGCTGGTGCACAACCCCCTGCCCGATGCCTCGTTCGAGGACGTGGACCTCTCATTCGAGTTCCTCGGGTACGATCTGAGCGCACCCCTGATGATAGAGGGGATGACCGGAGGGCATGAGGCGGCCACTCCCATCAACAGGGCGCTGGCCGGGGCGGCCAGCGATGCCGGGGTGGCGATAGGTGTTGGTAGCCAGAGAGCAGCCCTCAGTGATGAGAGCCTGAGGGAGACTTACTCCGTGGTCAGGGAGGCAGCCTCCAATGTCCCGGTGATAGCTAATCTGGGAATTTCCCACATAATAGGAGAGGATGGACCAGATAACGCCAAGAGGGCCGTCGAGATGATAGATGCTGATGCGCTGGCCGTCCATCTCAATCCGCTGCAGGAGATCATCCAGCCGGAGGGATGGGTGAATTTCAGCGGCTCCCTGACGGCTATAGGGGATGTGGTCAGGGAGCTGGATGTACCCGTGATCGTGAAGGAGGTCGGATCGGGTATCAGCAGGGAAGCCGCCTCCATCCTGACCGAGATGGGAGTGGGCATCATAGACGTGGCGGGGCAGGGAGGAACCAGCTGGTCCCTGATAGAGGGAGAGAGGTCCCCTGAGGGCTCCGTCAGGAGGGAGGCCTCTAGGAGGTTCGCTGACTGGGGCATCCCCACGCCCCTAGCGATAATGGAGGTGTCCTCCCTCGATGTCCTGGTCATTGGATCTGGGGGTGTGAGGTCCGGCCTAGATGCCGCCAAGTGCCTGGCTCTCGGAGCGCGGATGGCGGGGGCCGCGAGGCCGTTCTTCGTCAGGGCGGTGGAGGAGGGAGAGGATGGTGTGAAGGATGAGTTAAACAAGTTTATATTCGAGATGAGGCTGGCCACCTTCCTAACTGGCTCCCTCACGGTAGATCAGCTCCGATTAACGAAGAAATATCTCCTGACGGGTCCATTGAAGATCCTCGCTGATGAGAGGCATATTTTTATATGACACTCCCCGGCCCCCTCCGGGGAATGAAGGATGACGGCCCAGGACAAACCCTTCTATGTCAAGTTCGAGGTCCCTGACGACCTCGTTCCCAAGATCCTCGAGCTGGTCCAGACCGCTAGGGAGACTGGCGGAAAGGTCAGGAAGGGGGTCAACGAGACCACCAAGGCGGTGGAGCGAGGTGAGGCCCTCTTCGTAGTCATAGCGGAGGACGTCAATCCTCCAGAGATAGTGGCACATCTGCCCTTGCTCTGTGACGACAAGGGTGTTCCCTACGGCTACGTTCCCAGCAAGGAGGAACTAGGCAGGGCTGCTGGTATAGAAGTCCCAGCTTCATCGGTGGCCATAGTCGACGCGGGGCAGGCCAAGAGCCTGTTGGAGGCTCTCGTAGAGAAGATAAAGGAGATCAGGGGCACGGGGGGAACCGAGTAGTTTAAAAGACATGGACACCCCCCTCCCTTCTGAAGGTGATTGAATGTCCCAGGAGGCGGACAAGGGATACCCGGCTGAAGTAGTAGAGATAATAGGCCGGACGGGAGTAGCTGGCGATGTCATTCAGGTCAGGGCGAAGATACTCGTGGGCAAGGACAGGGGCAGGGTGCTGACGAGGAACGTTAAGGGCCCGGTGAGAATAGGTGACATACTGATACTCAGGGAGACGGAGATGGAGGCCAGGAAGCTGAAGCCGAGGTGATGGTATGTCCATCCTGCTGAAGAAGTGCGCGTTCTGCGGGAGCGAGATAGAGCCAGGTCACGGGTGGATGTACGTCAAGGCGGACGGAACCATCCTATACTTCTGCTCCTCTAAATGCGCCAAGAACTACATCAAGCTTGGTAGGAATCCCAAGAAGGTTAAGTGGGTCAGGAAGAAGGCCAAGGGTGCCAAGGTCAAGGGCAAGGGGAATTAACTCCCCCTAATTTTACCGAGCCGGTGACCTTAATTGCCCAAGAAAGATAAGAGGCGGAAGGAGGGTGGTGACTCGGGGAGGAGGTACAGGCAGCCCTTGGTTTCCGTCTTGGGGCACGTTGACTCGGGAAAGACCACCCTCTTGGACTACATCAGACAGACTAGGGTGGCGGCGAAGGAGCCGGGATCCATAACACAGCACGTCGGAGCCTCCGAGATACCAACCGATGTGATCTACGAGATATGCGAGCCAGTGATGAAGGCCCTGAACCTGAAGTTCGAGATAAAGACAGGTGGTCTCCTCTTCATCGATCTCCCAGGACACGAGGTTTTCTCCAACCTCAGGAGGAGGGGCGGGTCCGTGGCGGACATAGCCATACTGGTCATCGACATAAACGGTGGGGTGCAGCCGCAGACGGTCGAGTCCATAAACATCCTCAGGGAGAGGAAGGTACCCTTCGTGATAGCCCTGAACAAGATAGATACGCTCTACGGTTGGAAGTCAGAGGAGGGAAGGCCTTTCATCCTGGCGGAGAGGGAGCAGCCCCCTTCGGTACTGGCCGAGCTGGAGAAGAGACTCTACAGGGTTGTCGATCAGCTGGCCGCCTTGGGGATCTACGCCGACAGGTACGACAGGGTGCAGGACTTCACCAAGACCTTCGCAATCGTCCCGACCAGCGCCGTCACGGGAGAGGGTATACCTGACCTGCTGACCATGCTGATAGGCTTGGTGCAGAGGTTCATGCTGGACAGGCTGGAGATAACGACGGAGGAGGGAAGGGGGACCGTCCTGGAGGTGAAGCAGCAGCAGGGATTGGGCACGGTGCTGACGGCCATAATATACGACGGCGTGCTGAGGAAGGATGACACCATAGTAGTGGCCGGTATTAACGGTCCGATAGTGACTAAGGTCAGGGCCCTGCTCGTCCCCGAGCCCCTTCAGGAGATGAGGGCTACAAAGAGGTTCAGGAGGGTGAACGAGGTATCTGCAGCGGCTGGGGTGATGGTTTCCGCCCCCAACCTCGACGAGGTCCTCGCGGGCTCCCCTCTCTACGTTGTGAGGGATGAGGGGAGGATAGAGGAGGTCAAGAGGGAGGTCCAGGAGGAGGTAGAGCGCATAATAATCAAGACCGACAGGGTGGGGGTCATAGTCAAGGCGGATACCTTGGGGACGCTGGAGGCCCTCATAGCCCAGCTGAGGAAGGAGGACATACCGATACGCAGGGCTGACATAGGGGACGTGTCCAAGGTCGATGTGTTCGAGGCCGCGGTGATAAAGCAGAAGGAGGAGAGGTACGCCGTCATCTTGGCCTTCAACGTCAAGGTGAAGGAGGACGCCAAGAGGGAGGCCAGGGACAGGAAGATACCCATATTCAGCGATGTCATCATCTACAGGCTGATAGAGGGCTTCAAGGAGTATCTGGAGGACCTGAAGAGGAGGGAAGAGGAGAAGATCCTCTCCCAGGCAGTGTTCCCCGCGGAGATCCTGGTTCTCCCCGATTTCATCTTCAGGAGAAGTGATCCGGCCATAGTGGGGGTCGAGGTCCTCAGAGGGAGGATAAGGCCCGGCTACCCCCTCATCAGCGAGACGGGGAGGAGGGTCGGGACCATACTGGACATTCAGTACGAGGGGAACAGGGTTCCGGAGGCCAGGGCGGGCCAGAGGGTGGCCATCTCCATAAAGGGAGGCGTCGTGGGGAGGAACATCAAGGAGGGAAGGAAACTCTACACCGAGGTTTCGGAGTTCGAGGACGAGAAGGCACGCTCGATATACTTCAGCAAGATGAGCGACGAGGAGAAGGAGCTCTACAGGAAGATCCTCTGGATCAGGTACTCCCGGGGAGCCGGCTCACCCGAGTAGTTCAACTTATATAACTCAGGTGGTCAGGAACGGGAAGGTGATTTCACCCCATGGCGATGAGGAGAAGAAGGAGAGTGGAGGAGGAGTTCCTGGTGCTCGACATAGGGGATCCGGGGACGGGAAAGACCTTTCACGTCAAGCTTCCCAAGGAGAACATAAGGGTATTCGTCGGCAGACGAGTTGGTGAGGAGATCGGCGGAGACGCGTTCGGCCTGCCAGGGTACACCTTCAAGATAACCGGCGGAACGGATAAGGACGGCTTCCCCATGCACCCTTCCCTCCAGATACCCGGCAAGAAGAAGGTGCTACTCTCCTCACCTCCCGGGTTCCACCCTAGGAGAAAGGGGGAGAGGAGAGCCAAGACCGTGAGAGGCGCTATAATCTCAGATGACATAAAGCAGATCAATCTCAGGGTGGTCAAGGCAGGGGAGAAGTCTCTGGAGGATCTATTGAAGAAGGAGGAGGCGGAAGCCGAGGCCTCCTGAAGGTGATCGAATGGGTGATGAGGGGAAAAGGGAAATCTTACAGCCCGAGATGAACATAGGAACGGCCGGGCATGTGGATCACGGTAAGTCGACCCTGGTTCAGGCCCTTACAGGCATATGGCCTGAGAGGCACAGCGAGGAGTTAAGGAGGGGCATAACCATAAAGCTAGGGTATGCAAACGCTGATCTGAGGAAGTGCAAGTCCTGCGAGGGGGACGATGCCAAGTGCTACACCACCATGGAGAGATGCCCGATAGACGGTGGCGACACGGTCCTCCTTAGGAAGGTCTCCTTCGTGGACTGCCCTGGTCACGATACCCTCATGGCCACCATGCTGGCGGGATCGACTCTCATGGACGCGGCCCTGCTTGTGATAGCAGCTAACGAACCCGCACCCCAGCCCCAGACCAGGGAGCACCTAGTGGCCCTGAAGATAATGGATGTCAAGCAGATAATAGTCGTTCAGACTAAGATAGAGCTGGTCAGCGATGAGGAGGCACTGAGGAACTACGAGCAGATCGTGGAGTTCCTGAGGAGCTACCTGGATGAGGTTCCTCCCATCATCCCGGTGTCGGCCCTCCATGGGGTCAACATAGGGTACCTCGTGAGGGAGATGGTCAGGAGATTCACTCCCCCCCCCAGGGATCCCACCAAGCCTCCCAAGATGTACGTGGCCAGGTCCTTCGACGTCAACAGGCCCGGTACCAGGCCTGACAAGCTGGTCGGTGGCGTCCTCGGAGGTACCATAATCCAAGGCAGGTTCAGGGTGGGCGATGAGATAGAGATAAGGCCGGGTGCCTACAGGGCCGGGAAGTTCATACCACTGACCACGGAGATAGTGAGCCTGAGGAGCGAGGACACCCCCCTAGAGGAGGCCTATCCCGGGGGCCTTATAGGAGTGGGGACCCTGCTGGATCCCGCCCTGACCAAGGCAGACAACATGGTCGGCAACGTAGTGGGGTTGCCAGGCGAGCTGCCCCCCACCTGGATGGAGCTGGACGTGGAAGCCACGTTCTTCGAGAAGATAGTTGGCACCAGGGAGGAGCTGGAGGTCAGGAGGCCCAAGAAGGGAGAGTTCATACAGCTTAACGTCGGCACCGCCACGGTTCCCGCCGTGCTGAGGGATATAACCCCGGAAAACCGGATGACCCTCCTCCTCAGGATACCAGCGACGGCCGAGCTGGACCAGAGGGTGGCCATCTCGGCCAGGATCGGGAACAGGTGGAGGCTGATAGGGTACGGGCACATAAGGGGGGGAAGGGAGTACCGTCCTCCCTCCTGAGGGACAGGGAGGACTTATCACGTCAAATTACATCATACCTCCAGCCTCAGGAAACCTACCCTCAGGCCCATGCCCGTCAGCTCCCTCTCCCTAGCTCTCTGGAATTCGTCTTCCGTCCTGATTATCAGGGCCACCGGCCCCCTCAGGAGGAGGGCCTCCACCCTTACGCCGTTCAGCCGTGTCATGAGGACCTTGGGCCCCTCGAGATTGTCCAGAGCATCCCTCAGCCTGGAAATGATCCTCCTTCCCCTGTCGGTCAGTCTGTAGGCCACGTAGGTGTCGATCGAAGGATCCCCGCAGGGAGTCTCCACCAGCGGGTAGTTAACGATGGAGCCGCAGGATCTGCACCTGTACACGGGGCCTATGGGGACCAGCTCCCCCTCGGGGACCCTGCCGCACCTCGGGCAGGAGCCCTCCTCGTAAGTGACGGAGCCACACCTCCGATGGATCCACGCGCCCATGGTTTCCAGGTCGCTGGCCCCGCAGGAGGGACACCTCAGGATGGGGTAGACCGGTCTCCCGCCGCAGGAGAAGGTGGTGAGCCTCCCCGACGAGAGGAACCCCTTCATGGCTACCCTGTCAAGCACAGGATCCCCGCCGGAGATCAGGATTTCCCGGGAGAAGAAGCTCCAGATCAGGGAGATCAGCTCCTCGCCGGATAGATCAGCATCTGACACCCATGAATCCCTCCTCACAAGCCCTGTCAACGTCCCTCAGCCATGAGAAGGATCCACTGTCCCTCAGGAACTCCGAGGCTATGGATCCCAGTCCCCGGATGGGGGCTACCTCCCTCACATCGGGCACGCGGGAGTACGTGCCGTTCCTCACGAACCCGCTGACCGTGTAGTAGTAGGCGGCGCCCCTCAGCCGCTCGTAGGGCGAGTAGTTTGAGGACACCTCCCTGTAAATTATGTTGCTCATCAACAGGATCTCGCCCCCCGGATTGACCGTGACGTGTCCGTAGCCGGGAGGGATGACCACCGCGTCGCCGGGCAGGGCCCTGACGGCGATGAAGTCCACTATCTCCGACTCCACCCTCCCGGGCCTCTGCATCAAGTAGAGGGCCTCTCCCCTGATAACCTGGTACAGCTCTGGGTAGGGCGGCTTGCCCGGGGAGGGGGGGTTGTGATAGTGCCCCTTGGTCTTGGCGTACTCGCTCCCGACCCTCCAAGGAGGAATGATCGTCACATCGAACCTGGCCCAGCTTCCCCTGAGTGGCGGGAGGTCCCTGTACATGAAATAGGCGTCCCCATCTCCCTCCAGCCTTTCCGGCTCCATCAAGACACTTCTCAGGTCACGAAACCTTCTCACATTGGGGATTAGCCTCTCCCCATTCACCAAGATCGCGGCATCCTCCTCCCGGTAGAGCACCCCGGGCGCTATCTCCATGTTGCTGGTCCCCAAGATAGGGGCCGAGCCAAGTTAATATTCCGGACCCTCGGGAAGTCTGGATGAGGTTCAGGCTCATTCTCCTCATATTGATCCTCTCGGCTCTCCTCGTCCCGCTGATGAGCTCGAGAGGGCAGATAATCTATGAGATAAATAGGGAGAAGGCTATACTCGATATACAACGCTCCGGTATCGTCTACCTGAGGTACAACCTAAGCCTCACCGTCAAGTCCGGAACCATATCCAGGTACGTCTCGATAGGCATGCCATCCCCCTCCTTCAGCGTCGTTGAGGCGAAGGAGATATTCCCGGATGGTCGTCAGGTTGATGTAAGGGCGGAGGAGGTGCGCCAGGGAGATTACTATGCGGTCAAGATGAGGCCAACCCGTCCCATAGGCCCGGGAGACAGCAGGACCTACGTGGTGGAGGTCGAGCTGAGGAACTTCATATACGAGGATGAGACCAACCCGGGCAACGCGGGCCTCATGTTCACCCCGTCGTGGTTCGGAGCCCCGATTAGGCTCCTCCAGGTATTCGTCATACTCCCTCCCGGGGTCCAGAGGAATGAAATCAAGAATCAGCCGGACTATGACAACATAGGCACGTTGGACGACGGCAGGATATACTTGTACTGGGAGAGGAAGGATCTCCCACCCAACTACAAGTTCCAGGTGGGGGTTTCCTTCCCCAAGGGGTACGTGGAGGGGGTGACATCCAGGAGCCAGGGCCCCGATCTCCTCGACTTCCTGGTGGGGATCGTCTTCCTGGGGGCCGTCATAATATCGATCGTGGCGATCGTCAGGGCGTTCAAGTCATGGATGGAGAAGCTCCCCTATCAGGGTCCGGAAATATACGCCGAGAGCCTGGGACCCAACAAGAAGATGGGCCCCGCCGAGGTGGCCTATCTCAGGAAGCTGGAGGGTGCCAAGCTGAGCTATGGTCGGGTGCTGGCGACGCTGATAGCTGAGCTGGTTAGAAAGGGGTTCCTGGCGGTTGAAAGCCTGAGTCCCCTCAGACTCAGGAGGCTCGAGGGATCAGGGGCCAGGCTGAGGATATACGAGAGGAGGTTCCTGGACTGCATCGAGGATGGCTCCTTGGACCAAGACTGCCTGGTCAAGGTGATCAAGCTCCTTCATAGGAGGGTGGAGAGGGAGCTCTCGGGTTACTCGCGCGGGGAGACCCTCTCTTACTACGACGAGAAGGTCAGATCCATCTGGAACGCCATAAGGGAGGCTCCTCCGGAGAGGAAGCTTGACATGGTCAGGGAAAACCTGCCATGGTTGCTGACCGATCCCGATTTCGAGGAGAACCTGAGGAGGGCCCTCAGGGCGGGACCGAAACGGGGGATAGGGGTCCCATCCTACCCGCTCGACGATGTCTGGATATGGTGGCCCACCGGCACCTGGGTTCCTCCCACGACGGCCGGACCTTCCCCTCCGCCGGCTCCGGGACCGGGTGGTTCCCCGGGAGACGTCCCGGTGATACCGGACATAGAGAGGGCCGCGGACGCGATAGCCAGGTCGGTGGAGGAGGTATCGTCAAACATCGTCAGGAACGTGGAGAACTTCGCCGACATGGTGACCAGGGCAGTTGCGCCGCCCAGATCCCGTGGGAGGAGATCGAGGTCCGTGAGCTGCGCGTGCGTGAGCTGTGCATGTGCCTGTGCTTGCGTGAGCTGTGCATGTGCCTGCGCGGGAGGTGGCGTGGGTTGATGGGGGACAGGGAATTCCTCACGTTCGTGTGGAGGGGCAGGAAGATCCAGCTGAGGATAGATCCTCTGGCAATGGGAGCGCTGGTCGTAGACGCGCGGAGGGTCGCCTACCTGAATTACACCGCCGCGGTCATGGCCAAGGCCTTCCTATCCGGCGGGGGATGGGAGAGCGCCTACCGGGAATTGAGGGGAATCTACAGGGGTGTGAGGAAGGATGAGATCAGGAGACACTATGAGGAACTAGTTCCAAGGCTCGAGAGGTTCATAGAGGGATACGAGGACCCCGTCACCGATCTCGGATTCAAGCCCGCCTTCCCCGATCCATCGACCCTCGGGGCTCCCTTCAGGGTTGACCTGGCCCTCACCTACAGGTGCAACAACTCCTGCATACACTGCTACTCCTCCAGCCCCGAGGACAGGGAGGAGCTGAGCACCGAGGAGTGGAAGCTCGTCATAAGGAGGTTCCATGAGCTGGGAGTTCCCCAGATCACGTTCACCGGCGGAGAACCCACCCTCAGGGGCGACCTGCCGGATCTGGTGGAGGAGGCCCAGAGGCTGGGCATGGTGACGGGCATGGTCACCAACGGCAGACTCCTGACCGAGGAGCTGGTGGGCAGGCTGGTCAGCGCCGGTCTGGACTTCGCCCAGGTCACCCTTGAGTCCAGCGATCCGGAGGTCCACGATTCCATAACGCGGGTCAGGGGGAGCTGGAAGGAGACCGTGGAGGGACTGAAGAACCTCCTCAAGCACGACATATACGTCAGCGTGAACGCGACCCTTCTCAGGAGGAACGCCGACACGGTGGAGTCCCTCATCAGGTTCGTCGCCGACTTGGGCGTCGACGGGTTCTCGCTCAACAGGCTCATATACAGCGGTAGGGGAAGGAATCTACTGGGACTGGAGCCTCCCTTCGAGAGGATGAGAGAGATCCTGGCCGAGGCCAAGGAGCTGACCACCGAGCTGGACCTGGACTTCACGTGGTACGGGGTGACTAGGTACTGCGAGCTGGACCCGATGGAGGAGGGTCTGGGACCGAAGTTCTGCTCGGCCTGCAGCATAACCCTGGCGGTGGAGCCCGATGGGTCAGTGATACCCTGCCAGAGTCACTACAAGGTGGTGGGGAACATACTAAGGGACCCCTGGGAGAGGATATGGTACAGCGATGAGTGCGTCAGGATAAGGGAGCTGGGGTTCGTGGGTGAGGCCTGCCGCTCCTGCCCCCTCCTGCAGGTGTGCAGGGGAGGCTGCCCCTTGGAGGCGGAGGTGAGACCCTACCCTCCCTTGCCCCCGGAGGTGAGATCCGCTGACTGAAACCGGCGATGAGCTGGTGAGGGCGGCGGAGCTGATGAGGGAGAACTGGGGCAGGGTGGTGGCATTCACCGGGGCTGGGATCTCAGCCGAGGCCGGAATACCGACATTCAGGGGAGAGAATGGGCTGTGGAGGAGGTACAGGCCTGAGGAGCTGGCGACGCCCCAGGCCTTCCGGAGGGACCCGAGGAGGGTCTGGAGCTGGTACAGGTGGAGGATGTCCCTCATAGCCGGGGCCGAGCCGACCCGGGCCCACAGGATCCTGGCCGAATGGGAGAGAAAGGGCCTGCTCCTGGGCGTCGTGACCCAGAACGTGGATGGGCTGCACCAGAGGGCCGGTTCCCGTCGCGTGATAGAGCTCCACGGATCCATATGGAGGGTCAGGTGCACCAAGTGCGGCAGCAGGTTCGACCTAGGCTTCGGGAACGTTCCAGAGGAGGAGCTACCGAGATGCGCGCTCTGCGGCGGCCTGCTCAGACCGGATGTGGTCTGGTTCGGTGAGCAAGTTTCAACCGATTCGTTCTTGGAGGCCCAGGAACTCTTCTCGAGGGCCGAGGTCGTTCTCTCGATAGGCACCAGCGGTGCGGTGATGCCAGCCTCCATGCTGCCCATCGACGCCGTCGAGCGGGGGAAGATATTAGTGGAGGTGAACCCCGAGGAAACTAATTTAAGTAGCCTAGCGGCCGTCAGGTTGAGGGGACCCTCTGGGAGGATACTCGGGGAACTCGCCAGTCTGGTGGAGGAGGATAGCTCTTGGAGATAACTGAGTTCAGGCGCGAACTCATCGAGGATATAGTGTCCATCCACTGTCCCGGCTGGAGGGACATGACCCTAGACCTCAGGATAGGCAAGTGCGGCTACTGGGGGGACCCTAGGGTCTTGGAGTGGTACATGGAGGCGCTCTACGCCGCCGGGGGCAAGGCGGTGGTGGCCCTCTCCGACGGCAGGATGGTGGGCGAGGCCGAGGTCGTCCCTGAGAGGTTCCTTACCCCAGTGGGGGAGCACGCCTACCTACAGATGGTCTGGGTCAAGGAGGAGGCCAGGCGGACTGGTGTGGGAAGGGAACTCGTTAGTAGATGCGCCGAAATAGCCAGGGACATGGGCATGCGCCACCTAGACACGATACCCACCCAGGAGGCGATGCCCTTCTTCAAGAACCTAGGGTTCAGGGAGATAGATTCTCAGGTGCTGATGGAGGCCCCGGCCAGGCCGGCGCCAGAGCAACCCAAGCTCGAGGAGGCCACCAGGGATGAATTCCCGGCCGCTGCCCAGATGATCGCGGGACAGACCAGGCCATCCTCCCTGTTGTGGGAGCTCCTCTGGGACAGGGAGAGCGTGGGTCTCCCGCCTCCCAAGGTGGTGAAGGTGAGGGTCGGCCTCTGGCAGCTCCTCCTCGCCATGTTCAGACCTACAAGGGAGGATGACCATCTTTACGCCCTGATGTGGGGCCCCAAGAGGGCCAGCTTGGGCCAGATTTTCGACTCGGCCGAGATGGCGGTCACCCTGGCCCACGACATGGGGGTGCCGAAGGTCAGGACCCAGACGTGGTGTAAGTACCGGGCGGCCTTCGAGGCGGCCGGATTCGAACCCCTGAGCAGGTATAAGTGGATGAGGAAGGAGATATGACCCGCCCGGGCGATGTAAGGAGAGAAAAGGGGGAGAGGAAAGAAGGGAGTGAGTGAGGGGATCGCCAAACCCTCGATCGGGAGGCCGACAGGAATCAGCCCCCGAGGGATGGACCCACGACGTTATCGACCCACCAGTTCATGGACCAGAGTTCGTCGTGACCTATTCTCTGGCCGGGTAGGACCCTGAGCTTGCCGGCATTGTCGTACATGGGTCCCGTGAAGGGGTCGAACGTCTCATCGTTGACGAAGATCCACTTCTTGCCGGTCCAGATCGCGCCCATCTGGACGAGCCTGGCCATCACCAGCGTGTAGACGTCCGGGTTCTCTATCACAGTCCCATTGGGCAGCTGGACCTTCTCGTTTACCCTCACTGATCTCAACTCGTCCACGAACTTCGGATTGACCGGTTGGTTGCGGGCGCATCCGAGTTCAACCGCGCCCTCCTTGAGCTTCCACCAGTAATCGACATCTTGGAGGTTGCCGGCCCTGTAGGAGCCGGAGTATATCTTGCTGAGGATGTCGTCATATATGACCTCCCAGTGCACTATCTGGCCGCTGACGCAGACATCCTTGCCGAACTTTTCCATGGGGCTGTAGTGCCCGAAGGCCAGGACGCGCTCGCCTCTCTGGAAGTGCTCCTCGGCCACCTGCACCACGGTGGGTGAGTCCTCCGTGAAGGCGAGGACGTCCACTCCCTCGGATATGAGGGACTCGGCCGCCTGCCTTGCCTTGGTTGGGTCATACCACGCCCCGATCTCCCTCACGTAGACCTTGCAGTCACCGCAGACCTCCTTGACTCCCCTGGAGAAGGCGTTTATGTGCCTGACCACCTCGGGAATGAGGTGCGCGGCCACGTATCCCACCTTCCTAGTCTTGGTGAGGGCCCCGGCCATCAAGCCGTTGAGGTAGTAGACCTGATAGAAGTCCGCGAAGTAGGTGCCCATGTTCGGGGCCCTCTTGTAACCCGAGCAGTGCCAGAATATCTTGTCGGGGTGTTTCTGCGCCTCCTCCAGCAAGGGATCCATGAAGTCGAAGCTGGTGGTGAAGATGACATCGTAGCCCTGCGAGATGAGCTGCTCTATCACCCCAGCAGCATCAGCCGGAGCCACGGATTCCACGTGGGTGGTCTCCAGCCAGTCGTACTTCTTGTCGATCATCTCCTTGGCCTGATGATGGGCATAGGTCCAGCCTATGTCCCCTATGGGGCCCACGTATATCCAGGCTGCCCTGATCTTCCTTCCTCCCGGGGATCCGGTTGCTGCGACCGTCTTCACGGTCGTTCCTTCTGCACCAGAGCTGACCGTCGTGGTGACGGCCATCACCCTAGATGGGGCGATAAAATAGCCCGCGACCAAGCCCAAAATCAGGAGTATCACCGCTAACACGGCCCACTGGGTAGAGGTCATGGTAACTACCTCATGGGGGGTTCTGTGGCTGGCTCGCCCCCTTTCCTCATAAAAGTGACAGGGCCCCTTCAGCTGCACCGAAAAGTTTTCAAATAAGGGATGTGATAAGTAGGAGGCTGCCGTGAGCGGCGGCCAGGGAGAGGCCCGCGGGTAGAGGGTTTAGGCCTCATGGGGGGACGCGAGCCTCTCCTCGCCCATTCCATCTCATCTCTCCTCCCTCTCGTAAGGCCTGCCCAGGGCTGCGGGTGCTCCCATCCTCCTCCTGACCGATTCTGTGGCCCCGAGTGTGAGTATGATCACCGTGAGCAGATACGGAAGGCTGTTGAGGAGCCACTGACTGTATCCATAGGCTTGCAGCGTGTAACCGCTGGCCTCCACAACCCCGAAGAGGTAGGATCCCAGAAGGGCCCTCAGGGGATCCCAGAGGGAGAATATCACTAGGGCGAGGGCTATCCACCCCCTCCCCGCCGTCATGTTCTCTATCCAGGCAGGGCTGTAGGCGACCGAGAGGTAGGCACCGGCCATCCCAGCCAAGGCGCCCCCGACCAAGGTGCTCAGGTACCTCACCTTGGCGACGCTGATCCCCATGGCATCCACGGCCGCCGGGTTCTCCCCAGTGGCCCTTATCACTATCCCCCAGCTGGTCCTTCGGAGGACGAACCACATTACCATGGCCAGGGCGAGCGACAGGTAGAACAGGGGATCCTGATCGAAGAGGACCCTGCCAAGGACCGGGATCGACGAGAGGGGCTCCACGGGCTTCGGGAGGAACCTGGCCTCGGCCGGAAGCTGGTTTCCCACGTACATCCTGCCGAGGACGCTGCTGAGCCCAAGACCGAACATGGTGAGGGCGAGCCCTGAGACCACCTGGTTCCCCTTGAGGCTCACGCTTATCAGGCCGTGCAGGAGGGAGAGGGAGGCCCCGACTAGGATCCCGACCACGACTCCCACCCAAGGATTCCCCGTCATGAGAGCGGCGGCGAAGGAGCTCAGGGCCCCAGCTGCCATCATGCCCTCCACCCCCAGGTTCAGCACCCCGGATCTCTCGGCGTATATCTCACCGAGGGCAGCCAGGAGGAGAGGGGTTGCCGATCTGAGGCCCACCCAGAGCACATCCTCGACGAGCCTGAGGCCGTTCATCCCCGGACCACCCTGTACTTGGTGAGGAACTCACCGGCTAGGACGAAGAAGAGTATCGTGCCGTTGAAGAGATCCACAACCCCTATTGGAAGCCTGTACGTTATCATTATGTACTCTCCTCCGACCAAGAGTCCCCCGTAGAGGAAATTTGTCACTATGAGGCTCAGTGGATTGTTGCCGCCGAGCCACGCGGTTATTATACCGGAAAAGCCATATCCGGAGAGGAATTCCGGCGTGAACCTCCTCTGCACGCCGCACAGCTCACCCACACCGGCCACTCCCGCCAGGCCACCGCTCACCACCATGGCGAGGGTGATCGTCCTCAGGTAGCTCACGCCTGCGGCCCGGGAGGCGTCGGGATTGCCCCCTATCGCCCTCATCTCGAAGCCCAGCGGCGTCCTGGTCAGCAGGAGGTAGGTCAGGAAGGGAGCCGCCAGGGAGATCAGGAAGGTGGGCCAGTGAATCCTGGTCCCTCCTATCAGCGGGAGCTGCGAGTTCTCGGGTACTATGGCGGTGTGGGCGAAGCCCCCGTAGGTGAGCTGCCCCACTTTCTCCCTGGCCTCCCACGGGCCGTGGATCAGGTGCTGGAATATCCAGTAGAGGATATAGTAGAGCATCAGCGTGGAGATCACCTCGTTGACGTTGAGCCTCGCCTTCAGGACGGCTGGAGGTATGCCCCAAGCCGCACCGGCGGCGAACCCGACAGCGAAGAGGGCTGGGATGAGCAGGGCGGGCGGGAGGTAACCTAGCGAGACGGCCACGGAGTAGGCGGCCATCGCACCGGCCAGGAGCTGTCCCTCCGCCCCTATGTTCCAGAATCCAGCTCTGAAAACGAGCGACAGGCCAGTGCTCACAAGGAGGAGTGGGATCATCCTGACCACCGACTCGGCAATCCCTATCCGGGTGGCGAAGGCGTTGTAGAATATTGACGCGTAGACACGGACAGGATCGAGTCCGTAGACGATGAACACCAGGGAGCTGGCCAGGAGGGCCGCGAGGACCGAGAGAATCCTGGCGGTGACAAGCACCCTCCTGCTGATCTCGGGCCTCCTCGCGAACCTCATTGCGCCACCTCCATCTCGGAGCCGGACATCATGAGCCCTATTCTCTCCCTGGACGTCCGATCCGGCTCCACGATGCCTACGAACCTCCCCTCGTACATCACGGCCAGCCTGTCGCTCAGCTGGATGACCTCATCCAGGTCTCCCGACACCAGAAGTATGGCCCTGCCTTCGGCTCTCTTCCTCAGGAGGAGCCTCCTTGTGCGCTCGGTGGCCCCGACATCCAGGCCGAACGTCGGGTTGGATGCGACTATCAGGGTTGGATCCCTCGTAAGTTCCCTCCCCACTATGAGCTTCTGGATGTTCCCTCCGGAGAGGAGCCCGGCCCGCGCATCCGGTGACGGGGCATCTATCTCGTACTCCTCGATCAGGGACTCAGCCGTCCTCCTTATCTCCCCGTAGTCCAGCAGGACACCCCTCCTGTAAGGAGGTCTGTAGTAGCTCTTCAGCACGGAGTTCTCGGCGACGCTCATGTCAGGGACGATCCCCAGCCTGAGCCTCTCCTCCGGGATGTGGCCAACTCCGAGCTCGGCTATCTCCCTGGGGGACCTGTTGGCGACCTCGACCCCCATGACCCTAATCGAGCCGGATTTCACCCTCCTGAGTCCCACTATGGCGTGAACCAGCTCCTTCTGGCCGTTTCCGGCCACGCCAGCTATGCCGAGGATCTCCCCTTCCCTGACCTCGAAGCTGATCCCCCTGACTGCATCCCTCCCACTGTCCCCCTGCACCACCAGATCCCTCACCACCAGCACGGGTTTCCCGGGCCTGCTGGGAGGCCTCTCGAGCTCGAACACTACCTCCCTGCCCACCATCATCCTTGCCAAGGACTCCCTAGTGGCCCTCTCGATGGGCAGCGTGCCCACCACCCTGCCCCTCCTCATCACCGTGACCCTGTCGGCCACCCTGAAGACCTCCGGCAGCTTGTGGGTTATGAAGACTATCCCCTTCCCGTCATCCCTCATCCTCCCCAGAACCTCGAACAGATCCTCTGCCTCCTGCGGCGTGAGGACAGATGTCGGCTCGTCGAGGACCAGTATGTCGGCGCCGGGGTAGAGAGCCTTCACTATCTCGACCCTTTGCTGCTCCCCCACGGAGAGCTGCCATACGTATGCATCGGGATCCACTCGAATCCCGTATCTCTCGCCCAGATCCCTTATCCTAGCCTTGACCTCTTTAAGGGGATTGAGGAAGCTCCTTGCGTAGCCCATGGCTAGGTTCTCGGCCACCGTGTGCTTGTCAACGAGGAGGAAGTGTTGGTGCACCATGCCTATTCCCTGCCTTATCGCATCCCTGGGACTGCGTATCCTCACCCTCCTCCCCCTCACGATGATCTCGCCCTCGTCAGGCTGGTATATGCCGTAGAGTATGTTCATGAGGGTCGTCTTCCCGGCCCCATTCTCGCCGAGGAGGGCATGAATCTCCCCAGGGAGCAGATCAAAATCGACGTGATCGTTCGCCAAAACGCCGGGGAACCTCTTCACTATACCCCTCATCCTCACGAGAGGTTCTCCGGCCGACGCCAGGGTCAAGCTACCCCCGGGCGCTCTATCTGGACAGATATTAAACTAGCTGTTGGCTGATCCGCGCGGCGCCGGCGTGACGTCAGGACAGCTCCAGGCTCTCCCCCGCGTGCAGCAACCTAAATCTGTCCTTCAGGCGAGATGAGATCGCCGATTCAGCCCTGAAACCGGTGCAGTGCATAGGGACGACCATCTCCGGATCGTACCCCGCAAGGGCCTCGACCGTCCTGTCTATCCTCTCATCACTGGCGTCTATCAGGTGGAATCCACCGATGATCGCCTTTATCCTGTCCTCCCCGGTGAGGGAGACGGCCCTCTCCACCGTGTTCACCACCCCGCTGTGGCCGCAGCCGAGCAGTATCACCAGTCCTTGGGTCATCCTCACCACCAGGGCCTGATCGTCCGGGAGCTCGTCCTCCACGAGCTTCCCGTCTTTCACCTTATAGAAGCCCCTCACAACCTCGAAGTCGTTCTCCCTGGGGATCTCACCGGTTGTCAGGATATCGCTAGATATGGGAACGGGATCCCCCGACAGGATGACCCGGGTGCGGTCCTCCAGCTCCCTCAGCGAGTAGGGTGGGCCCGTGTAGGTGAGCTCGTTAAGGCCGAGGGATGGCAGTATCGCATACTTTGGTGAGAAGACCTCTGGATGGGCGATCACCAGTGGATTCGATTCGACACGGGATAGGAGCTTGAGCAAGCCGCCGGTGTGATCGTAATGGTTGTGGGTCAGGAAAACGTACTTCACTTCGGTGAGGTCGATGCCCAGGACCCCGGCGTTGTTCAGCAGGGCTTCCCCTGTGATGCCAGTATCGACGAGCAGGGTCAGGTCCAGCTCGGGTGCCTCAACCAGGAGAGATATTCCATTCTCAGCCAGTATCGGGCCCTCATAGTGGGTGGTGTTGTCTATCAGGGCCGTTACCCTGATCGATCCCAAGCCCATCCCTGCTCCCATCAACTGGTGGTTTCAAGGATAAAAACGACACTCGTTGAGCAAATCCGCTGGAACTGACCACTGCCCAGCCAGAACCGCGTGAGAGATCTTCGAGGTCTCAGTGAAGATGCTGCGGGTACGGTTTCCCTTGGAAGGGAATTGCGCAAGATTTCGTCTGAGATCTTGGGCTAGGCACAGGGGAGTTGCTGAACTGGGAAATGCGGTGATGTGGCGAAAGTACTTGCAGGATTACTCGCTCTCCCGTTCTAAGGAGATCGACTTTGCCCCTCAATAAACTTGAAGAGGATGACCCGCTCTTCAAGAGCCTCGCTCTTGACATTGTAGTTTCCACTCCTCATATATATGTTGACAGTGGGCTATCAAGCAATCGTTAGCGTGTTCTTTTCTTTTCGAGATGTCTGACACCGGATCGCGCGCAACATCCCGGACCTACAGTGAACGGTTGGGGTGAGTTCTCGGGGGAACTCTGGTACACATTGTGGCAATTGCTGTGAGCTTTTTGGTACAATAGTGAATAAATCTTAAATCTATACCTGGAAAAGCTGTAAGGATATAATTAAGTGACGGGGCTATGCTGAGATGACGAGGAGATTCGTTCATCTGACGGTCCTAGTGCTGCTGGTATTGTCCGTCACCGCCTTCCAGCTGATGTTATCGCCTCAAGGGGATAATTCCTTGAACCGGACTTCTCCCTCTGGAGTGTCTGGTGAAAGTGGAGTTGCAGGCAGCTTGTCCGAGGGCGGAACCGGCCCGATCACCCTTGAAGTACCAAACCTCAAGGGAAGTACCGGTGCCGTTTTTACGTCTGGAAGGACAGAATATTTAATTGTGATGCCATATTCGTTCGAGGATATCGAATCGTAGCCTTCTTTGATTCGGCTACCCCGACCGGCGAGGGCAGAACGCTCTTCTTCCTCTCAACTCTGGATAAGAACCTGCGGCCAGCGAGCTTGACCCTGCTCCCGTGGGAACCTCCAAGACGCATCAGGCAGTTCGACCGTAAGTTCATGCTTGTGGGTCCACGCCAACTCATCCTGATAAGCCAGGGAGGATACCCTCTATGGAGCTTGGAGGGGAACTTTGTCGATGCGGTGGAATTGAACGGGTGGATTTACGCCCTAGAACTCAAGGGCAACATACTCTACTGGATGAAGATAGATTCCGGAGGAAGAATCCACGAGAAGATCCCTATAGCAGAGGTGAGCTGGCGCGGTTTCCTGAAACTAGCGTACTTCTACATAAATAGTCCCCCCATATTGCTGACCGACGGGCATCACCTCTATGCCCTGTGGGCCGATGTCGTGAGGGAGAGCCGTCCTCAGGGGAGTGACGATCGACCGCAGAACCTCTCCGAGGAGAGGGTAGTCGTGCTGGCGAAGATATCCGCCAATGGGAGCGTCTTGTACAGAAGGACCCTATCTTACAAAAGCAAGTTAGATGAGGCCTGCCCTGAGGTGGGCGCGGTCGTAGGGATGGATGCCGTCATGAGCGGCGATAAGATCGTGATATCCCTGCAGGGGAATCATTGCTGTCTTGTTTTCGTCGATAAGGAAGGTAACATCGTGGCCAACGTGAAAAACCCTGTCATGGCGCTGCCCAGCTACTTCTTCTGCTGGAGCAGGCTGAGGAGCTTCGATGGGAGGCTTTATCATTTGGGAGGACTCTCAGGT
>JALWYH010000010.1 GCA_027078475.1 Thermoproteota archaeon | reverse complement strand
GTTTATATGCAAGCAGAAAAAGAAAAAGAGCTGGAAGTGGTACTGAGAAAGCTGTAAAGGAAGGGTATGAAAAGAAGACACAAAATATTCCTGAGCTTCCTTGTCTTCGGGCTTATGCTGATGCTCTTTGATGAAGCGTGGAGAATGAAGAAAAAGTATTAATATTTGTAGAGTATCGTGATTTCCAGGCCAGATTAGCTAATTTAATTAATAAAATTTACATAAAAAGGATAATGTCGAATGTAAGTTTAATTATATAGCTACATAATACTATATTAAATTTAGTTTTGCAATCAATATAGAGTAAGAAGATCATATTATTGTCGTGAAAAATACCAGTTTAACCTCAGAATGCCACTTAAGGAACCTAAAATTCCCAGAATATACTTATATTTGCCACCCAGTCATCTAACCGGGTGAGAGAATGCCGAAGGTGAGAGTGGCAATTGCCGGTGTCGGGAACGTCGCCTCTGCCTTGGTCCAGGGGGTCTTCAAGTACAGGGATGTGGACGATGACTCCAACGTCCCCGGTATAATGCACGTGAGGTTCGGCCCATACCACATATCCGACATAGAGTTCGTGGCGGCCTTTGACGTTGATGAGAGGAAGGTGGGCAAGGACCTCTCGGAGGCCATATTCTCCAAGCCGAATAACCTAGAGAAGTTCGCGGATGTGCCGAGGCTCGGTGTTGAGGTGCTGAAGGGGCCGGTGCTCGATGGAGTGGCCCCTCACATGAGGGACTTCAGATATGGAGAGGGCTTCTTGGTGGACGATTCGAGGCCCAGCGTGGACGTGGCAGAGGTGCTCAAGGAGGCGAACGCTGACGTACTGGTGAACATCATACCCGTCGGCAGCTACGAGGCCAGCAGGGCCTACGCATCGGCGGCCCTAGAGGCTGGCGTGGGCTTCATCAACGGGATCCCCGAGTTCATAGTGAGCGATCCAGATTGGGCCTCTAAGTTCAGGGAGAGGGGTATTCCCGCCGCCGGGGACGACTTCAAGAGTCAGCTGGGCGCCACCATACTCCACAGGACCATAGCCAGGCTCGCTGTGGAGAGGGGGCTGAGGGTTCTGAACACTTACCAGCTCAATATAGGCGGCAACATGGATTTCCTCAACATGATAGAGGAATCCAGGCTCAAGACCAAGAGGATAAGCAAGACTGAGGCCGTGACCAGCATGATACCCTACGAGGTGGGTGCCAGGGTAGGACCGAGCGACTACGTTCCCTTCCTAGGTGACAGGAAGGTCATGTACATGTACATGGAGGCGGAGCAATTCGGGGGCTTCAAGGTGTACATAGACGTCAAACTGAGCGTCATGGACTCCCCAAATGCTGCAGGGGTGGCCATAGATGCCATAAGGGCCGTGAAGCTCGCCATGGACAGAGGGATGGCCGGTCCACTCGAGGGCGTGAGCGCCTACTTCTTCAAGCACCCGCCGAAGCAGCTTCCCGATTACGTGGCCAGGGAGCTGGTGGAGGCCTTCATAAGGGGTGAGGAGGTAAAACCGGAGGGGCTCTTCAGAGAGTAGATCCCCTCACCTCATCCAGCTTATCCCTCATTCCCTCAAGGGAGAAGAAGGCCCTGGCGTAAACCGACTTTCCCTCCCCCCTCATGTACATCCAAGAGTTCGTCAGAGGATCGATGATAACTCTCTCATCACCCAGCTCGGCCTCGATCCGGCCATCCCTGTGCCTCTTTATCAGGAAGCCCCTCTTCATCAGCAGGTCGACCACGTACTCAACATCCATCACGGATCCCTCCGCATTAATGGACCATCCTGCTTCAACCATCACGCGACCTCAATTTCTTAAAAATACCCTGAATCGCCTCCCTAGCCCCCTCGTCCCTCTTCATGAGGAGTTCAAGAGCTCTGTCCTCCTCCCCTGACGAGAGATCCAGTATCCTTTCTCGATGAAAGGAGTACGCAACGTATATTCGCCTTCCAGCCCTCACCCCCCTGTGAACGCCGATGATGTCCCTCAGGAGGTGCCGCGCCACCATCAGATCGGAGTACTCGGCGCTCCTCGAGTGAGAGTCGGACTTGCCCCTGAGCACCCTGATCCTCTCCCTCATGGATGGCTTGATGGCGGACAGCCTGCTCTCCACGGCTATCAGGGACATCTTGAGTGAGTTCAATATACGCGACGGATCGACATCCCCCGACTCGAGGTACGGAAATCTCATCGGCTCCTCGTTCACCAGACTCCCGGGCAGGGGTCTGAGGAGCGCCACCACGTTGATCACATCAGCTAGGCGGGGCAGTATGTACTCGTTCAGGAGGAAGGATCCCCCGGCGGCTATCACCTCCCTGAAGGGAACCCAGGCGCAGCTGGCGGGATCCACCCTCAGCTTCCTCAGCGTGTCCCCATCGACGCGGGTCCAGGGTGACATCGGCCTACCTTCCAAAACGGGAGGAGGGAGGGTTCAGTAGAGATGGCACGCCACGAAGTGACCGGGCTCGACCTCCTTGAGCTGGGGCTCCTCCTTGTCACAGGGTTCGAAGGCGCTGAGACATCTGGGATGGAAGCGGCAACCGCTCGGCAGGTCTATCGGGGACGGGACCTCTCCCTTTATCGGGATCTCCCCGATCTTATGCCTGGGATCCGGGACGGGCACCGCGGCTATCAGCGCCTTGGTGTAGGGATGAAGCGGATTGTCTATCACGTCGACGGCCCTCCCCATCTCCACTATCCTCCCCAGGTACATTATTGCCAGCCTGTCGGCGATGTACTTGGCCGTCGCCAAGTCGTGAGTTATGAAAAGGTATGAGAGACCCATCTTGTCCCTCAGGTCCAGCATAAGGTTGAGTATGGAGGCCCTTATCGACATGTCTAGCATGCTGACAGGCTCATCGGCCACGATGAACTTGGGCTCGAGAACGAGAGCCCTAGCTATCGCCACCCTCTGCCTCTGACCCCCGCTGAGCTCATGGGGGAACCTGAAAATGAAATCCTCCGGCGGGGAGAGACCTACCTCCTCCAAGTACCTGGAGACCATCTCTCTCTTCTCCTGCTTGGTCTCAACGAGCCCGTGGACCTCCAGGGGCTCCCCTACTATGTCCTCTATGGTCTTCCTTGGATTAAGCGATTCGTAAGGATCTTGGAATATGATCTGCGCTCTTCTCCTGAGGAAATTCTTCATCTCATCACGGTTGAGGGACATGATGTCCCTCCCCATGAACTCCACCTTGCCCGCGGTAGGCTCTATAAGCCTCAGGATGGTCCTTCCAGTGGTGGTCTTGCCGCAGCCCGATTCCCCGGCGAGGGCGAATATTTCGCCCTTCCTTATCTCGAAGCTGACCCCGTCCACCGCCTTGACGTACTTCCTCGGCCTCCTCATCACTATGTCGGCGAGGCCCCTCCTTATGGGGAACCACTTCTTGAGGTTCTCCACCCTGACTATCACATCATTCCCGTCACTCCGAGACATCCCACGGCACCTCCCTCAACTCGTCGGCGAAGTGGCACCTCACGTAGTGGCCCTCATCCAACTCAACCAGCTCCGGCTCCTCCTCGAAGCATCTCTCCTTGGCGAATGGGCATCTAGGAGCAAATCTACAGCCCTTCGGTGGACTAAGCAGGTTGGGTGGAGCTCCTGGGATCGACTTCAGTCTCCTCGGCTTTCCCTTGACACTGGGCACCCCGGACAGGAGTCCCTTCGTGTAGGGATGAAGCGGATTCAGGAATACGTCTACAGCACTTCCGAGTTCCTGGAACTTTCCGGCATACATTACGGCAACCTTGTCACTCATCTCGGCTATCACTGACACGTCATGGGATATCAGCACCAAGGATATGCCGAACTTCCTCTGCAGGTCCTTGATGAGCTTGAGGATCTGGGCCTGGACGATGACATCCAAGGCGGTGGTGGGCTCGTCAGCTAGGAGCACATCGGGATTGAGAGCTAGAGCCATAGCTATCATGGCCCTCTGCCTCATTCCCCCGCTGAACTCAAACGGATAGCTGTCCAACCTGGACCTGTCTATGCCCACCAGCTCCAGAAGATCACCAGCCCTCTTCCAAGCCTCCTCCTTCGAAACGTTCTCGTGCAGCATTATCGCCTCCACTATCTGATCGCCCACCTTGATTATGGGGTGCAACGCGTTCATCGCTCCCTGAAAGACCATGGATATCCTCTTCCACCTTATCTCCCTCCTCAGTTTTTCCTCTGGCAGCTTGTAGATGTCGATCCCGTCCAATAGCACGCTTCCCTTAATTATCCTCCCATTCTTGGGGAGGAGTCTCATCAAAGTTATGGCCAGGCTTGATTTCCCGCATCCCGACTCTCCTACGATACCTAGGCTCTCCCCCTTCTCCAGTGAGAAGGAAATACCATCGACGGCCTTCACGTATCCCTTGAACGGGATCTCGTAGTACATGGTTAGATCCTCAACCTGCAGGATGGGCATCCTAATCACTCACCCCCTCCCCGAGCCACGATGTAGCCAACCGATCTCAGGGCCACGCTCGCGCCCATGACCGTTATGAGGAAGGCAGGTATTGACAGGATGAGGTAGGGCTGCTCCGTGTGACCCTCCTCCACCCTGATGCTGTACTCGGTCCCGTTAATCTCGAGGGTGTAGTTCCCCTCCGGCAGCTGGATCGAGAGGCTTCTGCTCATCCCGGTTTTCTCCCTCCCATCGCTCAAGTTGTATTGAAAGTATCCCCTCTTGGAAACGACGATCAGGCTGCCGTTTTCCCTCAAACCGAATCTGATAGTGCTTAGATCTCTACCCTCCCTGACCAAGACCTTCTTTGCTGTCGACGTGGGTATCATGGAGAGCAAGGCCAGCAGCATTCCTGATAGTACCAGCCCGATGCCCGTGAAGAACATCCTCCTCCCTTCCTCCCGCATTCTATCTCCTCCTCAACCTCGGATTAACTATCTCATCTACAGCGTACCCTATGAAGACGAAGGCCATGGAGACGACCGCTATGGCCAGGCCCGGCGGGATGAACCACCACCACATCCCTGATCCCAAGGCTCCGCCGCTCTGCGCCTGATTCAGTATGGCACCCCACGTGGGAAGGGATGGATCTCCCAGTCCCAGGAAGCTGAGGGCTGCCTCGGTTAGTATGGCATCTGGTATGCCCAAGGCGAGGGCTGCGACCGTGTACGGCACTATATTCGGTATTATGTGGACCACTATGATCCTCTTCCTGCTGGCTCCTATAGCCCTCGCGGCCTCCACGAAGGCGGATTCCTTCAACTGGAGGGCTATGCTTCTAGACACCCTCGCGATTCCCATCCACCCGAATATGGTCAGGAACAGGATTATCAACCATATGGTCGGCCTGTAGGCTATAGCGAGTACTATCAGCACGGGAAGCTTCGGTAGCGACATTAGGACGTCAACAACCCTCATCATGGCTTCGTCGGACCATCCGCCAATGTAGCCCGAGGTTACACCGTAAAGGAGCCCTATCGCAACTCCTAATACGGAGGTCAGCACTCCTATCAGTAGGGCTATGGGGGTGCCCCATACCAGCCCCTTGAAGAGATCCCTCCCGCTTTTGTCTGTGCCCATCAGTCCGTAAGCGGTTGCACCTAGGATCAGCCTGAACTGGGTCACATTGATCTTCTTGCCCTGAGCTATGGCTCTTATGTTGAAGCTGTACTTCCCCCTGAGGGGTACCGGCTTATTTTTCTTCAGGGCCTTGAGGTCGGCGAATACTGCCTGAACTGGGGCCCCTAAATTTACCCTGTTTATGTCGATTCCATTACTGTTCAGCCACTCTCCGATGTTCCTCTCAACGTCAGGGTGCCTAGTGGCATCTATCTCTATTACGCTCCACCCCTGACTGGCGTTCGATGTGGTCACCGTTCCCGAGTAGAGGGTGACCTTTTTCCTATCGGGCCTGGTGACATATATCTGGTAGAAGGCGCCAGCCCCGACGAACGTAACATTTATCCTCCACTTGACCATAGTTGGGAACTCGGTGTATGTGAAGTTTATTGGTAATGAAGCCTCGACCATGGGATAGCCGGAGATCTTCCTGGCCTTCACCGTATAGTTCTCTAGGTAGAGCTGAGGTATCGGGGTCCTCCCCTGAATGTAGTAGAACCAGGTCGGCGGTACTCCCTTCGGATTATTGGTCCAATAGCCAACGTCGCTCCATCTGGTGGGATCCATCGGGGCTATGACAGGAGCGAGGACCGATATGGCCACTATTATAATGAGGATCCCGAGCCCCAGAAGCCCTATCTTCCTATGCTTGAACTCGTCCCAGAACTCCTTCGCCCTCGCTAGGAACTTCATAGCGTGCCACCTCCGGCCCCCAACCTGATCCTCGGGTCAACTATCCCGTACAGCAGGTCCGCGGACAGGTTGGCGAGGACTATCAGTATGGTGGTGAAGTAGACGTCCCCCATTATCACGGGGATGTCTAGGGAGAGGATGGCGTCCCAGTAGAGGAGACCCATGCCTGGCCAACTGAACACGATCTCGGTGAGCAGCCCACCTGTGAATATGCTGGCTATGGCCAAGGTTACTTGGGTGAGTATGGGTGGAGCTGCCATCTTCAGCGCGTGATAGTAGATGACCCTCCTCTCGGGGACGCCCTTAGCGCGGCTCGTGGTGATGTAATCCTCGGTCAGAATCCCTATCATCAGGTTCCTAGTGACGTAGGCCCAGCCTCCCAGCGCAACGATGAGTATCGTGAGGACCGGCAGGAACATGTGCCACGCCACATCCAAGGCATATCCTATGGGATCTGTCGGAGGAGGAACTGAGACCATCCCCCCTGCCGGAAATAAGGGAATTAGATAGGCGAATAGATACAGGAGCACCATTCCGACCCACCAAGTGGCGAAGGCATATCCGAGAAGGCCGGATAGCACCACCACTCTGTCAAACAGGGAGCCGGGGACGGCTGCGGCCTTAGCCCCAATCAGAAGCTGCAGGATCAGCAGCAGGATGGTTGATGTGCCGAAGAGCAGGACGGTCCTCGGGATCCTCTCGAGGAGTATATTCACCACCTTGGAGGAACCGCTGTCGCTCTTTATCACCCAGCTCGTACCTAGGTCAAACGTCAGCGTCCTCCATAGGTCCCCCCAGATTCTTATATACCACGGCTTGTCGAGTCCTAGGGCCTTTATCCTCTCCTCTATCGCCTTCTGCATCGCCCTCTTGGCCTCCTCTGGTGTTTTGTACTTGCCAAATGCTCCTCCCTTCAGTATCTGCTGCCGCACTTCCATCTCTATCTGGGCCTTTAGCTGTTGATCAACCAATGGGCCGAAGAGGATGAGGGTTAAGAGCACAACGGCGACGATCACTATCAGTGAATTAATCGCCCTCAGGGTCAAGTATCTTCCGAGACCAGATGCCAATGAAACACCCTCCCATCCATCGATCAAGGTAAGGGAGCATCACATGTGACCTATCTTACTCCAAGTAACTTCAATAAAAGAGTACGCGTGATCAGAAATCGCCGACGAGAGGCGTTCAAAGAGAAACTGACTGGACTGGCGGACAAAAGAAAGAAAGGAAGGAGGGGAGATAGCCCTTCATCCACTGTATTTGACGGCTATCTCGTCCAGCTGTACCTTGCCGTCCCCGTTCTGGTCGGCCCACTGGAGGAGCGCCCAAGTGGATCCAGTGAGCTGGGCGACGTTCTTGGCGAGGAAGAGGGCCGCGGCCTCAGTGCCGTACCTAGTGCCTCCCTCGACGAGCACCACCTTCCTGCCAGCCACCTCACCTATGGCTATAACGGCTATGTCGGCCTTTCCATAGTCAGAGCGCTTTATCGACAGGCTCTTACCATTCACGGTTATGGTGATGGTGGGCGCGGTCTTTATCTGGATCCCCAGCGGTTTGTTGTACGTGTCCGCTACGATATTGGCCTGCGGACCTCCTATCACGAAGAGATCGCCGTCCGGAAGCTGGGAGAGCGTCTTCACGAGCACAGCGTCGTTGAGGCCGAAGGCATCCCTCAGTATGTTGGCAGCCGCTCTGTCCTCCTCCCTGCCTATCACAGGGGTCCCGCTTATGGTCTCAGCAGCCGACAGGTCAAGGGAGCTCTGACCGGTTATGAAGAAGCTGGCCTTAGCGTAGGCCCAGGCGCTGGAGTACTTGCTGGCAGCCCTCACCTGGATCTCGGCGGGACCGCTTATCCAAGCGGCCATCATTCCGGGTGTCAGGTTGACGACGAAGATTCCGGGCTGATCGGATGGCTGGGCCAGTCCTTTGGCAAGCACCCTGCCGGAGGTGAGCAGGCCCCTGGATATTATCTTGTAGTGTACCTCAGCCTCGTTGGAGGGCTCGCCGCCCACGAGGACCCTTATCTTCACCACGGTGCCCTGGGCCTTGTCCACTATGGGCTCCACCATTATGCCAGCTATCTGGGCCATCTTGGCGTACTTGAAGTCAGCCCACTTGTCCGGGGTGAACGGGTACTCCCTGTTGGCCACGAGGTGTATGTACCTGTTGGTTGGGTCGAACTTGTCGAGTATGTAGGGACCGTTGGAGATTACCGCGTGACCGTGCTCCTCTATGAACTTGATCGCCTTGTCGTAGTCGTTGATCACGACGTCAGGCGATATCTTGTAGCCGGGTATCTTGAGCAGGTTCGCTGGCACGAACTTCTTGGCCTTCAGCTCCTCGAGCTTGGCCTTTATGTCCATGGCAATGCTCTTGCTGAGGGGATCGAGCTGATCCACTCCCTTGTAAGATGATACGGCCTCGGAGAAGGCATACTTGCCCTCAACCACCAGCTGCTCCATGGCTAGGGAGGTGTGCATCGGGAAGTCCGGCCAATAGAGGGCTGTGGCTGCTATCTCCTTCTCATCGAAGTGCCAGTAATCGACGTAGACCTCTATGGCGGTGGAGTTCAGCACCTTGATTCCCTTTATCAGGCGTATCGAATCGCCGAGGTAGGAGGCTATAGTGGAGTCGTAGTAGGGATCGGGATGCCCGGGCGTGCTGTCATCGGAGGTCCACTCCCAGAGCCAGTAGTAGAGGTACAGCACATCCGCTAGGGTCACATCGGCTCCATCGTGCCACTTGCCCAGCACGTAGTTGGCCACCACCTTGGCCTTGGCCTTGACTCCGCTGCCGACCTCCTTCCACTGGTTGTCCTTGGAGTCCCATACGAAGGCATCGCTGGGCACGGTTATATCCTTCGGACCGGTGGCGGGATCGTAGTTGTAGGAGACTGTGAAGGTAGCCCTCCACGGATATACCTCGCCAGTGAATGGGTGACGCGTCACGGCACCCGGATCTGATATGGCGTTCCACACGGCATCGGAGTAGAAGCCGGTGGGCCCAAGGTACCTGGTGTAAGCGCTCATGGCGGTCCTAGGCATGTACTTGGCGCCCACGTAGAGCACGTTTGATCCCGGCTTGTAGGCGGACATGTAATTGAACCTAGTTATCATTCCGGAGCCGGGTCCGCACACTATGTCCTTGACGTCCTTCCTCGCAGCGTAGGACTCGGCGGTGGTGGCGACGAACACCCTTATGGACTCCTGCAGTCCTATGAGGGTGAGCTTCCTCATGGTCTCGTCTCTGTCATACTTGGAGATGAACTTACCGAGGGCCAGCTTGTCGCCGAGCTTGTCTGCGGTGGCATTCTGGTAGTTCCACCAGGCGGGATTGCCCAGTCCAGGGAAGTAGCCCCACTTGGGCGAGTAGAAGAAGGCCAGATCTCCCTCGTTGTACTTGGTGAAGCTACCGAAGCCCCATCCCTCGGTGTAGACGTGCCACTTCCCGTCCATCGGATCGGTGAGGTAGACGGTCGGTATGGCGAAGTCGAAGTTGGCGTACACCCTGTCGACCTCTATGCCGAAGTTCTCGAGGGTGTTGGCTATGAAGTCACCCAGCAGCTTCCTCTCATCCTCGACCCTTATTATCACCTTGACCTTGATGGGCTGGCCGTTGTAGTACCACTTTCCTCCCTTCTTGACCGCTCCTGCATCCAGTAGGGCCTTGGCCATCAGGGCCCTTCCCTTGGTCTCGTCATACCTTATGCCGAGCTGATCGATGACATCGCCAATAACTCCATAATCGTACTGCACGGGCACGATGGGCGCGATCATGGGTATGCCCTGGCCCTTGAGCTGCTCGTTTATGTAGGACTCCCTATTGACCAGGTACTGTATGCCGAATCTGAACTCCCTCAGGGCGAACGGGTTGAAGTGCCCTCCAGCATTGGGAGCGGGGTTGAAGTAGAGGTCGTGTATGCCCGAGAGCGGGTTGAAGTAGATCTTTATGTTTGGATCCTTCTTCATGTCTTCTACGAGCTCATAGGGAATCCTCCAGTAGTGCCAGTCGACCTCTCCCTTCTTAACCGCCAGCATGGCTGCCTGGTCATCTATGTACTCCTTGAAGTAGATCTCGTTGGTGACTGGTCCCTTGCCGGGCGAGGCGGCCACGTTGATGTATGGAGCTATTAGCAGCAAGAGCAGCATGAGGGCAGCTGTCCTCATAAAGGTCTTTCTCCGCGTCATTACGAATCCATACAAAGGGGATCACCCTAGTTAGATCTGGCCGGTCAGACTAATTTAAAAATTCACCGAGTAATTGGGGTCCCTAAAAGCCTAGAAGGATCTCCTCCTTTAATATTCAGCAAGGGTAATGCACGTCACGAATCTATCAAATGTGGGACGGCTGAGAGATCGACCGATCCTCTATAGGGACTGAGGGATTACAATGAGTGGTTGAATGGGGACCCCATCGGTGCATCGTCATAAAATCATCTCTTTCTCCTGCGTCTTCTCTTTGATCTTTTACCATGAGAAAGGAGATAGTACAATGCAATTATCATCAGCACAATCACTACGGAGGCAGCAATCAGGGGGAGAGACCAGCCTTCCCCGGACTTCCCTGCCGGACCAGTAACGGTCGTGGTCTGATTGCCCTTAAGAGCCTGGATTATCTCCTTTATTGAGCCAACATCCTTCTCCGAGAACCTCTTCTGCAGCCCGATCACGTTAGTGTCTATCAGGGTGTATCTGTAGAGGGTCATCCTCACATCCTTCCCATTGATGGCCACCTCCTTGGCCCTCGCGATCTCTCCCACAATCAGCCCGCTCCTGACTTCCACCCACTTGGTCACCTCGTATTCTGCCATCTGGTTCCTGAGGAAGTACTTCCATCGGTAGACGGAGAACGCACCCACATCGAGCCAGATCGTCTCTGGGGATAGTGACTTGGAAAGGTTCCTCAGCTGGGAGGGCGTGGCGTAGAAGGGGAACACCTTGGGCAGTTCCCTGCACGGATCGTAGGAAAACGGTACGGTGAAGTTGCTCGTCCCTACAGAGCTGTAGGAGCCGCTCATCTTTCCTCCCTGCTGACTCTCCAGTCTTATAGTGATTACGTTACGTTCGACGAGCACATCCCCTCTGGTCACTGTGAAGAGGTACTTGGCGTAGATACCTGGCTTCAGCCACGCCGGGGCATCGCACTCGGTGGCGGTCGATCTATGGTAGGAGATGGAAGCGGCGGCGAGAACGATCAGGATAATCGCTAATTTCCTCATCACGGTGGTCCCACTCCCAGGCGAAATTTAAATGGCCCCTCCCGTTCTTCAGAGCACCAAATGTTTTAACATATGGGGTCGACCTTCGACTCGGTGGTGGCATGGACGTCCCTAGGATAGTGGTGACTCCGCCCGGCCCCAAGGCGAGGGAGATCTTGGAGAGGGACTCCAAGGTGATATCTCCCTCATACGTCCGGTTTTACCCGCTGGTCGTTGACAGGGGTGAGGGATCTCTTCTGTACGATGTGGACGGTAACGTGTACATAGACCTCAACTCTGGACTGGGGGTGATGAACATCGGCCACTCGCATCCCGAGGTGGTCGAGGCCATAAGGAAGCAGGCTGGAAAGCTCCTCCACTACTCAAACACTGATTTCTACTACGAGGAATCCGTCAGGTTCGCCGAAAAGCTCGTCACCATAACCCCGGGGAGCTTCGATAAGAGGGTATTCTTCTCCAACAGCGGGACGGAATCCGTGGAGGCAGCGATAAAGCTCGCTAGATGGAGGACCAAGAGACAGTACATAATAGGCTTCATAGGGGCCTTCCACGGCAGGACCTACGGCTCCCTCAGCATAACGTCGAGCAAGCCCGTGCAGCGCGCGGGATTCTCTCCCCTAGTTCCCGGTGTGGTTCACGTTCCATATCCCTACCCCTACAGGTGCCCGTTCGGAGCACCTCCGGACGACCCGGAGGAGTGCGCCAACAGGACCATGGCCTTCATAGAGGACTGGGTCCTGAGCAAGTTCGTGCCGCCTGAGGAGGTAGCGGCCTTTATATTCGAGCCAATTCAGGGTGAGGGAGGGTACATAGTCCCTCCACAGAGCTTCATCCCCCAGCTGAGGAAACTGGCTGACGAACACGGCATTCTCCTCATAGACGATGAGGTGCAGGCGGGCATGGGGAGGACAGGCAGGTGGTGGGCCATCGAGCACTTCGGCGTTGAGCCCGACATAATGTCCAGCGCCAAGGCCTTGGGAGGTGGACTGCCCATAGGGGCCACAGTGGCGAGGGCTGACGTGATGACGTGGCCCGGGGGCTCACACGCCTCGACGTTCGGCGGCAATCCCGTCTCCTGCGCATCAGGCCTAGCCACCGTCAACGTGATAGAGAGGGATGGTCTGGTCGACAGGGCAGCGACCCTGGGCCAGAAGGTGTTGGAACTCCTTAGCGAGTGGAGGGAGAGGTACGAAATAGTCGGTGATGTGAGGGGCAAGGGACTGATGATAGGAGTGGAGATAGTGAAGGACAAGGCCAGCAGGAAAAAGGCGCCGGATCTGGCTCACGAGATAATGATGAGATCTTGGAGATCCGGCGTGGCTATAATAACCGCAGGGGTAAACGTGCTAAGGATATTCCCGCCTCTGAATATAGAGGAGGAGTACCTCTTCAGGGCCTTGCAAATAGTGGAGGACAAGATAAGGGAAGTGTCTTGACCCCTAACCCTCTCTCCTTGAAACCCTACCTAACTGATTCTTTTTCCAATCACTCCCCGCTGGGTCCTCTGAGCAGCCGATCGACCACGTTCTTCAGCTCTCCCTTCTCCCTAGGTATGTCATATTCCATACACATCAGGTCAGCTGCCTCGGCATACTTTCCTTGGATCTTCATCCCGGACTTGCAGTAGATCTTCTTTTTCCTGGCTTGATAGCATATCTCGCATATGAGAATAGAGAGATCCTTCTTCGTGAGATCCTTGTTTATCAGGCCCGTGGCTATCCTGTTGACTATCCTCATGATATCCTCGTCTCCTCTGAGATCGATTATGTTCCCCCTCGCTCCCCTCAGGTACTGGCTTATGGCCGCCTGGGTCACCCCGAGCATCTTGGCCACATCTATTTGCCTGAGATTGTACTTGGTTATTAGCTCCTTGGCCACCAGAGCCCGGACAGAGGGGATCAGCGTCTTCACTACCAGCTCGCACGGTTGAATCGTTCCCTATCACCTGCTATAACACACGTTTTCCTTAGTTTATAATAGTATCTCAATGGAAAAAGGACCTCCTTCTATCGAATTATGCCGTATGTCATAAAAATTAAGTGGCTGATATAACAGCCTTGCCCCTCCTCTCCAAGTCCCTCACCATCTGGGGCATCACAGCCCATGTGCTGTGGACCACCACCTCGTCCCACCCGGTTCCGATAAGCTCCCTGGAGAGGCTGAACATCAGCAGCTTGTCGAACTCCCTCTCCTCCGAGAGTGCCCTCTCATCGCTGAGCAGCCTCACCATGCTCGCGGCCACCAGGGAATCCTCCAACCTCTCGGCCAATCTTCCCTTCCCCTTGGGATCCGCCGGCAGCCTGGCGTTTCTGACGAGTTCTCGGTCTATCTCCTCAATGACCTCGCCCGCTACCTTGGACAGTTTCGCCTCCACCTCCATGAGGGCCAGTCTCTCCTCATCTATCGGCAGGTCCCTCGATACGACCTCCGCCTCCCTGTCCAGCAGATCTTGGAGCTCCGATCTCCTCACATCGATGTAATCTAGGGCCTCCAACTTGATACCGTTGAACGCCCTCCACCTTAGCAGGCTGACCGGCTCCTCCGGCACCACCTCTCCCGGATCGTAGGACACTTCCTCGGTGGACAGGATAGCATCTAGCACCTCACCCATTTCGAAGAACACGCTGGCCTCCCTCACGGCAGCAGCGGGATCGTCGGCGGCGTGTATGATGTTGAGCACCCTGTTGGTCCCCTTTAGATCGTACCTGAGGTTCCCCGGCTTCCCCGCGTCCGGAGTCGTGGGCCCTATTATGTCCCTGAGCTTCGCGCTCAGGTGCTCGAACTCCCCCGGGTCGCCTATCACTATCATGGGGATCACCGGGGCCTGGCTGAAGACCTTGGGCATTATCCACCAGGAGTCGAAGTACTTCCTCTTCACGAACATGTACAGCTCATCTATGAGGGCCTCATCCATCTCCGTGACCTTCATGGCCACCGGCGTGAGTCCCGACTCCTTGAGCCTCCCTATGACCTCCGGGGCCAGGCCCCTCACGAAGGCATCTGGCTTCACCATGGCGAACGTCATCTTGGGGAGGGAGGCCACGTGCTCATCATCCGCCTCAGACAGGAACTTCTCCCTCAGCTCGGCGAAGACGGGCCTCTCGATCTCGTCTTCCCTATCGAAGTAGCTCAGAGGATCCATCAGATCACCCCTTGACCTTGAAGATGGCCACCTCCACATATCCTTTATTCTTACCCACGTGAACCAGGTCGAAGTAGTTCAGCTTGGCCCCGCCTATCGCGTTGAGGGCCATCTTGAACAGGGTGGTGTTAAGGGTGTAGTCCGTGGGCACGGACCTTCCCGTGGTCCTGTCGAAGACGAAGAATTTCTGCAGATCCTGGGCAAACCACTTCCTCGCCTCATCGGGCCTGTAGGGACTGTGCTGGAACTCTCCGGCTATCCAGGCCATGGCCACCCACTTCCCGCCGCCCGAAAACTGGCCCACCTCTCTGGGAACGTCAACGACCACGTAAGTCGCGTTGAACCTGCTGGCCAGGTCCAGCATCCTCTCCTCCGGCCCTATGAATGATCTGGCCACGAGCCTTATCTGAGTAGAGTTTATGGTAAGCCCGTCGACGATTGTTATCTTCCCTGCACCAGTCTGCATCCAGTAGCCGTAATCCCACCAGGAGATCACCACGTCGTCCGGTCTGGTGTTGTTCCTGAGCCAGTTGAGGGCATCCTGCCATCCCTCGGTGAACCCGAGCGGATACTCCATTGCCTCCTGATAGGTGAGGACGTACTCGGATCTCCCCGCCCCGTAATTCCTGATGTGGCCCTGGAATGCAACTGGCAAGACTATGAATATGATCATCATGATGACCGGTACCTTCATCAAGCTCAGCTTCCTCGAGAGGGGGAGAGAACCTCCTCTCCTCCTCCTGGCCCTCTCGAGGGATCTGACCTTCTTCATGTAGGGCTCGGAGAACAGCATGATCCTGTAAGCGAAGAATCCAGTGACCAGAGCGACGAACGGGGCGGCCAGCGGTGGAAGCCTCACTATACTGGTGGCGAAGTAGAGGGAGATCAGGGTCATTATACCGATGAGGAGCTCGTCGTCGTTCCTCCACCTCTCCACCAGCAGAAAGAAGAGGCCCAAGACCCCGGGTATGAGCAGGGTGGTCAGGGTCTCCACCGTAGCCCCTGCACCGTGCTCGGCCACCGTCTCCACCACGTTTCCCTTCGGAAGCTTGACCGACGGGAACAGGACCCTCATCAGCCTGCCAGTCAGGGGCTGATACACCCCCAGAGCGAAGAAGGCCACCAGAAGGGCCAGACCCACCCCTATGGATACGATCCTCCTCCGCTCTGCGAGCGCGCCGACCCTCAGCCTGGGGAGCGAGATGTAGACCAGCGCCGCCAGCAGGGATGCCCAGACCAGGGTGCTCTCCACGCTCACGTAGAGCCTCCTGTAAGCTTGGTTTGAGAGGAACCCGAGGCTAGCCAGCAGGACGTACAGGGGAGGGAGGCCCAGGGCGAGCCCCTTCCGCCAGTCAAGCCTGTTCAGCAGCAGGAGGATCATCAGGAAGAGGGCATAACCGTCGTACAGCGCCTTGAAACCGGCCCACACCCCGGCAGAGTACACGAGGAAAAGTCCGCTCAGTCCGGAGTAGGCGAGCACCTTCCATTCCTCATCGCTCCTCATGGCCTTTATCGTGAAGTACATGGAGGTGATGAGCAGGGGGATGGCGAACTGCTCGTGCCTGTACCATCCGGCCAGGGACCTGTTTATGTACGCCCAGGAGAGGGAAATGGCGAAAGCCGAAGTTATGGCCGCGGCCCTGCCCCACAGCTCCTTGGCCAAGAGGTAGAGGGGGATCACCACCAGAGGAGCGAAGAACACGGGTATGTAGACCACAACAGTGTAGAGGTCCCTGAAACCGAACAGCGAGGCGATCTTGTAGATGGCGGCCCCCGTGTAGTAGTGAAGGATGGGGAGCACCTTGGTCGGGTCGTAGCTCCAGGGATGCCAGGCCAGGGGATCGAAGGTGGGCAGGTGGCCCGTCCTCACTAGGTAGGCGGTGATCCTGTAGTGAAGCAGCGGATCATCGGCGGTCAGGTGGGCCCCGTACTTGAATGTCGGGAGTATCCTGATCACGGCGCCTATGATGTAGGTGACCGCTATGACGAGAACATCGATTAGCCTGCCCTTCATTCCACCGTCGGGCAATTAGCTTCACCTTCGGGGATGTCTGACCCCCTCTTATAAAAATTGATCGAACGCTCCCGGGATCAACGTTATATTAGTGAGGCGAGATGAGGCCCGATGGCCGATTTGAACCCTCCCGTGAATCCGAAGCTCGCCCTGACGGTTGGAATAGCCGCGGTATCCACAGCGAGCATACTGGTGAGGTTCAGCGGGAGTAACCCCCTCATAATAGCCGGCTACAGGATGATCTTCGCCTCTCTGCTCATGCTCGCCCTGTCACTCGGCTCCATGGATCAGCTGCTTGAGCTATCCGGGAGGGAAAGGGCCATCCTGCTGGCATCTGGACTGAGCTTGGCCGCCCATTTCGGTACGTGGACCGCCAGCCTGGAGTACACCTCGGTGGCGGCCAGCACTGTCATAGTCGACTCCTCACCCATCTTCGTCGTCCTCCTTTCCTACCTCCTGCTGGGGGAGGGAGTGAGTCCGAGGGAGGCCGGCGGGATAATCCTGTCACTAGTGGGTGCCTCCGTAATAGCCCTCGGACACCTGGACGCGGGATCCAACCTGTTCGGAGATCTGCTGGCTCTCATAGGGTCTGTTTCCCTGGCTGTCTACTTGGTGGCAGGGAGGAGACTCAGGTCGGGGCTCGACCTTGCCCCCTACACGGGGTCGGTCTATGGGATCGCCGGAATAGCGCTCCTCTCAACCGCGAGCGCCTTGGGAATACCGCTCATGGGCTATCCCGTCAGGGAGTGGGTCATATTCCTCTCCCTCGCCATCATCCCAAGCGGTCTCGGGCATAACTCGTATAATTACGCCCTTAAATACATGAAAGCCTCCATAATTAGCGTTTCCATACTGGGAGAGCCGATAGGCGCCTCCATACTCGCCGCGCTGATTCTCAGGGAGCTGCCTCGCATCACGACCGTGGTCGGGGGTATCATGGTTATGGCGGGCATATACGCTGCCGTCTCATCAGGGGGAAGGTGACTCATGGAAATAGAGGAGGCGGTGATACTCGCCGGCGGATTGAGCAGGAGGTTCGGGACCGACAAGCTGACCTACAGGGTGGGAGGGAAGGAAGTCATCGTCAGGGTGAGCGAGGCGGTCATGGAGGTGGCCCCTAGGGCCGTGCTCTCGGTGAGGGATGAGGGGATGGGAGAGAGACTCTCCAGGCTCACCGGACTAGACTTCAAGGTGGACGAGTCCCTCCCGTGCGGTGGACCCATCAGGGGAGTCCTCTCGACGGTGAGGAGGGATAACACCCTCATTGTTCCCGCGGACCTTCCCTGGCTCAGTGGCGACGTGCTCTGGTCGTTCTTGAGGCTCTGCCCCCGCTCATCCGTCCAGATATGTGGCCTCCTCTGGTCCTCGCGGGTCAGGAACCTCGAACCGCTGATAGCAGTCATCAGATCCATCGAGCAGCTGGCCCACGTCAGGAGGGCATGCCCCCTCAAGGGGGTGAGGGTCACCGATGTACACAGGGCATCATCCTCCCTGCTCCTGATCTCAGCAGGGCTCATTCCCCAATCTTGGAGGCTACTGGATGTGGACAGGCCTCAGGATCTCAACAGGAGAGGGGAGAGATGGAAGGAGGAGATGCTGTACATATCGCCGGAATCCCTCGGTAACCCGTACAGGAGGGCCGTCAGTTGCCTGGAGGAGGGGGACAGGGAGGGAGCGATGGAGATGTTTAACTTGGAGGCCGGCATGCTCGGGGATGTGGAGAACCTGCGCATCCACGCGGAGAGGGACATGATGGCTCTGGGTGTGACGAATGGAGGTGGTGATTGAGGGAGGAGGGGTGCTGGAGCCGGTCGGCAGATACGAGAGGGTCACCTGCAAGGGCTCCGCCGTAGTCAGGGGGAAGCTGGAGGCCGACGAGGTGATATGCAGGGGTAAGATGAAGGCCGATGAGCTGGACGTCGACAGGATAGAGGCCGGTGGAGTGATCGGCAGGAAGGTCAGGGCCGGAGAGCTGATGATCGGCTACCTGGAGGCGGGAATTGCCGAGGTGGGAACTGCTGAGGTGAGAGGACCCCTGAGGGTCAGCGGTTCCTTGAGGGCTGAGCGGATCCGGGCCGAGGGCTCGATATCGTGCACATCACTGGAGGCCCGGGAGATCAGGACCTCAGGCAGCCTCAGGGCACTCAGGGCCGTCGTTGACATGGTGGAGGTCAGGGGATCCTTGGAAGTGGATGAAGGGAGGCTGGGTCAGGCGCTCGTCGACGGATCCGCCAAGCTGGGGGACTGCCATGTTACTAAGATCGTTGTCGGAGGAACCCTCAGGGTAACCGGCAGGTCGGAGGTGGGCGAGGCGGAGGCCAGCATGGTGTATGTGAGCGGTCATCTCTCGGGAGGCACCCTCAGGGTTGGAGAGGTCCTCAAGGTGGAGGGCGAGGTCAGGGTGAGGAGGCTGGCGGTGGGAGGGGCGCTGAAGATAAGGGGGTCCGTCTCGGCGGAGGAGGCCCGCATCTCCGGAAGGGGGAAGGGCAGGGTAGAGGGAAGGAAGGTGAATGTGACGGGGGAGATCACAGAGGTCGCCGGGGAGGACATCGAGCTGGTGAACGCCAGGGTCTCCAAGGTGACCGGTTCGAGGGTGAGGATAAGGGACTCTCACGTGGGGACGGTCTCCGCCGAGGAGGTGGAGGTGATCGGAAGATCTAGGGTGCTGCGGGTCAATGCGCGGCGCGTGTACGTATCAGGCGGGATCGTGGAGAGGGTCTTCTACACCGAAAAGCTGCTCGTCTCCCCGGAGGCCGAGGTGAAGCACCAAACCAAGGTGGGAGAGCTGTGATGTGGCGTGGCGCCGGGACATGGCGCCCCGGGTTTCTGGTCTCGACGCGGCGGGGCGGGAGAAGGGAGCCATAAATAGGGATGAGAGGAGGATCAGCTCAGCCTCTCCAGAGCCTCCTTCAGATTCTTTGCCGCCTCCTCAAGCTGAGATGAAGCCTTCTCTAGGAGGGATCTGATCTCATCGAGTCTCTCCGCCTTCTTCAGACCAAGAATGACGCTCAGGGTGTCGTCTATCTCGCCCCTCTCCAGCTTCTTGTAGGCCTCCAGGACGATCTTACCGGCCTCGGTTTCCCCCCTCAGATGCTTCTTTATGGTGGCTTCGGTTCTTCCTATGTCCTCCGCTATCTCAGAGAGGGTCATGCCCGCCTTCTCCCTAGCGAGGGCGGCCGCAGCGGTGGCTATGCTGTCTATCCAGGTCAACCTGTCCTTGGGATCCTTGAGCTGCTCGACGAACTTGGGATCGGTGATGACCTCTATGAGGGACGATATGAGGAGGCTGTACTCGAGCCTGTGTATCTCCTCCTTTCCCATGGGCTTGAGCGGTATTCCAGCCTCCATGTCATCACCTCCACTAGGTATTTTGATGACATCGTTTATAAACATTCCACTAAATAAAACCCCTAACCGGGATCTCCTATAAAAATAATTGGTAAGATGATCCGTAAATATAAGCTCCCTTAATTAGGTAAACAGCTAACTTAGAAAAAATCTTTTATTGAGTTCAGCGATACATCAACCAGGGAATGACCCGCCTGTCGAGAGAGGAGATAGCCCTAAGAGGTGGAAGGGCCACGGTCATATGCGCCGAGGGAGAAGAGGTCAAGTTCAGGCTCGTTTACAGGAAGGACGAATGGGATGAGGACGAGTGGATCATGGTGAACTCCGAGAGCGGGAGGGCCGTCCTGCAGATCAGGAGGAAGCTCGAATTGAGGGATTGTGGCGAACTCATCCGGGCACTGGAGGGAATACTGGAGAGCGTGGATGAGCTGGGGGGATATGTCCTTGGTAGGGAGGACGAGGGGAAAGAGAAGAAGGAGGGTTGAGGATTTATCTAGTGCCTCCCTGTCCAAGCTCATCGGTGAGATAAAGAAGTTCGAGAGGAAGTACGGGAGGGGATTCAACGAGTTCAAGTCATATCTGGATGAGAAGAGGGCGAGCGCCGAGGAGCTGACCGACGGATTCATCTGGGAGCAGTACGTGAATGAGCTGAGGAGGAGATCTGCCAGCGGGAGACTCGAGCTCAGCGTCGACGACGCCCTAGAGTTCACCGAGGTGTTCACACCGGCCAGGCTGGAGGTGATGGGGCTACTGGCCAGGAAGGGCGAGGCCACGGTATCCGACATAGCCAGGTCGCTGGGGAGGCCCGTGGGCTCAATATCCGAGATGCTGAAGATACTGGAATCCAAGGGTATAGTCAGGTCCGAGAAGAGGGGGAAGAGAAAGATCTACAGCCTCCTGATCAAGGAGATCCTGATAAGGATCGGTTAGATTAGGTGACCCTGCTAGGGCTCTCGCGCAATGTCTCCCCGTTTATCATGGCGAGGTGGAGCGGTCCTCCATCTAACGCCGACCCTCCCATTCACATCACCCCGCGTGAAGAGGATGTAAGGGCTTTTACCCAATCGATCGGTCTATGGGGTCGGTTTGGGGATGACACTCCCGTATATTACCCTTATTCCCAGTTCCCGGGCTCTCTCTAGGACCTCCTCATCGACGTTGACGGCTATCAGGTACACTCCCGAGGCCTTCCTCCCGAGTATCTTCTCCACAACCGGAACTTTGTCAGCCAACCTCTCCAGATGATCGATCTCTGCATGAGACTTGACCTCCATGAGGTAGAGCTCGCTGTCCCTTATCAGAACATCTATCTGTATCACGGTACCCCTTCTACCCGTGTAGCTGCCATCTAAATCCTTGAACTTGAAGCTTTCCACTTCCCCCGGCTTTATCCCCTCCCTCTCCAAGGTCTCTCGGAATATATTGAGCACGGTTTTCTCCAAGTCATGCCCCCACCTTCTACCCATGCTCCCTATAGTTACCTCAAGTCTGGCACTCATTTCCTCCATCCTCCTGAGGATCTCCTCGAACTTCCTGTCGTGCTCCTCGAGCCTGGCCATAACCTCCTCGAATTTGCGATCGTGCTCCTCGAGCCGGGATAGGATCTCCTCGAACTTCCTGTCGTGCTCCTCAAGGCGTTCCATGATGCCTTTTATTTCATCGAGCACTGTTTTCATTCCTACGAGCCCTGATACAGCATACCTAAACTCCTTGTCCTCCTCAAGTAATTCCAGCAACTTCTTCTTGAGTTCAACTTCCTCCATTCTACCCTACCGACCTAATACCCCCTTTTAAGGTTGAATGATCTGCAATCCTATCGAGTTCCTGCTCGCTCTCGGAGCGATTATGGAACGGAACCTCTTACGGGAGTCCGTGAAAGCAACTGTCTTACATTTTTCGGCTTATTTGAATGGAAAGAGCGTGAATAGGGCGTTAGGGATGTTCCATTCCCCTCACCATTCTATCCACCTCCACTATGGAATTTCGCTCGTATCCTTCCTTGAGTATAGCGTTTAAGTCCTCTTCGAGGTCTGGATCCATCTTAGCTATGTACGCCCCACTTATCTCCGGTCCTTGCACCGAGCCGCAAACGTAGAGGGTGCCGTTGTGGAGATAGACCTCCCGTATGATGTTATTCTGGGTTATGTATAAGAGGACCTCCCTCACCAGCGATTCGCCCTTGATCAGGTCCAAGAAGCCTATCATGGAGGACCAGCCGGAATGATATATCCTACCATTGAAATTCCTCACTTCCCCTAGGCATGCTATGTTGGTAGGCAGCTTTCGTCCCTTTGGATTTTCAATTTTCATCAGTAATTTACCATCTTTACGTATGAAGATAAGATAGCAGCGGAGGCTCCCCAAGGATAACACGATCTCATCGTTGAAAATGATTGAATCTATCCCAGATAGAATAATATTTTCATTGAATAGCTCTTTAGTGTATGCTATGCTTCCATTGGCATAGATTTTAGCTAATTTGATGCTAACATTTAGAGGTACGTCAATATGAGATTTAATCTTTATCAAATTAGGCCATAATGCATATAAATAATGCCCATCGGACAACAAAATTGGACGGTTCCTTCCCATATAGAAATGCCTAAATTCCTTTAAAGTATCCTCGCTTGCATTGGTCAGCAAACTTAATTCTTGAGCGCCCCTCCCAACTACCCTCACCAAGCTGAGTTCGTTATTAACGAACCTCAGGGCATAAATGCTCCCATTCAATTCAATAGCATCAGTAAAATTTCCCTTTATCTTCCACGCGATTCTTCCATCTTCTTTCATTAATGCGAGATACAAGGGACCTATGAGGATGTATCCGTCACTGACTCTCCTAACTCGTTCAGGAGCCTCCAAGGGGATTACTGACACACTCTTTATCATGAGAGAGCGATCAAGAACGAAGTAAATGAAGGTGTGATTCGATCTTGTTGGGGTCTCTAAATCGAGGAATAATCTGAGCGCATCCCTATCGGCGAAGAGCCCTGTGCAGCCGATGATCTTACGCTTCCAAGTGAAGAAGAGCGAATTGACTTTTTCGCTAACTACAGGACTTTCCGATCTGGAACTAGTCGAATGAGTCGTAGGGAGGGTTTTAGTAACCTTAACGGTTCCATCAGACCTCCAAGGGCCTGGAATGAGGCTATTAATCAGCATCAACGAAAGCAGAAGAACCAATACTATAATTCCTAAACCCCAGTACCTACGGACTCCATTCCACATCTTAACCTCGAGTTACTCTTACTCAGTAATAAACATGAACGTCATTATTCAAAAAAAGATAGCAAATAACGTAAAACCTTTATAAACCTCTAAACGAAATAAATACTATAAAATTCTCACATATAAGGTGATAAACATGAGTCATCTGGAATATACAACTTCGAATAATTATATCATCATAACGATCCTGCTACTCCTCTTGCTTGCACCGATCTTCAGCTCAGCTGCTCAGCCAAGGAACGAGACCAGCCAGACGAGAACCGGACCTACACCAGAGGAAATGGAGAAAATGGATGAGATACTGAAGAAGCTCGAGGAAGAGGACAGGAAGCACCCCCTGTTTTCATACCAGAGCCCAATGTATACGTGGGCAATGTAATCGAGACTCCTGAGGGCAGGGTATTCGTGGATGAGAGAAGGGTTACGGATGATTACGGGAATTTCGTATCTGGAGGCGATTACTTATCGAGCAAGGGATGTACTGTTAAATATGATCACTATTCGGATTGGTATGGTAACAGCATGGATGTAATCAACGGAAACCACATAGTGTTTAGAAAAGTAATATCCGCGTATTTTGCTGGAACTTACTTCTCTGTCTGGGATAAAAATGGTAATTGCATGAATTGCGATTCAGGAGTACAAACCGTTAGATATTATTGGTCTCCTAACACGGTCAAAAGCTATGTTGAGTCCAATTATCCGGGTTACGATTGGTTCCACATTAAATACTTTATAAATTCAACACTTGATGAGTACGTATATAGAAACAGTGAACTGGTAAACATATACAAACTTTATGGTGAATTGTGGAGTGAGGCGAATTATTACGAACGTAGCAACACATGGATCAAGTACGGCTATCCGGACATGTGGGGTGGCGGTGCATCTTTTATCGAGAATAAGAGGCTCTTCGTCTCAGTAGGTTGTTATTATTATACAGAGGGGTTCACTCCCTACTACTGGTTACGCCACTATAGGCACTTCGGCCACCCATACGAAATATATCTGTTTTCAAATTTCGGTCACCAATTCCTCATAAGATATGCCACAAGATGGTAGTCTCTTGATAAAATTAAAAATTCCTAAACTTTATTTTTTATTTCATGTTTGACGTATTAACAGACTCCATTCACTAACAGAACTAAGTGGATCTCTTTAGGTAAAAGACTTATTAGTACATATGCTTTTTCTTTTAAAATCATAAAGCTAGTTTCTTCTTTACGGACAGTACCTAACATCACCGTCCTTTCTACTACATTGGCTCCCTATATCTAAGCTAAGCTAGATTTCAATTCATGAGTTCCCTAACTGTAAGGGCACAAACTGAGATCGTCTAGGGGGCTACTCTCTAGGGATTTTTATACTCCGGACTTGAGAGAGCCGTTGTTAAAGTGGGGAAGTTCAAATCACGGGAAGGCCCCTCTCTTTGATGAGGCCCACGTATTCAGTGAGAAATACCATAAAACCTCGAAGTCCAACACATTGTCAGGCCCGAGAGGAGGAGGGAAGGTCTATAGCTTACTGACAGGGGAAATCCTATCAGAAGGGAAGGTGCCGTCATGAGGTTCAGGGCCGTGACACTTCATGTAAGGGATCCCGGTGAATACCCCTCCTACTCGGACCTGCTCGAGAAGGTATCCTCTAGGCTGGAGTCCTTCACGACTAGAGTGGTCTCGCCCGAACCGGGAGACGAGCTCGACTTGGATCTGAAGGCAGTGTACTCGGGCGAGGGATTGAAGGGCTTCGACAGGGCATGGGAGCTGCTCAAGGAAGGGTATTTCACCTCCATATCCCTAGGAAGGGATCCCTACGCCGCTCACTTGGGATACGCCGCCTCGTTCATGAGGAGGGTGGCGGAGGAGCTCGGACCGGAGCACGGAACGATGCTGGCGGTAACATCTGATCCGCCGCCGGAGGGACCGTACTTCCCCGCGACCAGGTCAACCTCCTTTGGATTGAGCGCCTCCCTCCTCTACCCCTCCGACCTCTACGGGGCCCTTTATGAGGCCGAGGAACCTGACACCACTGTGAGGCACGTGCTATCCCTGATATTCAGCGAGGCCCACAGGGAGTTCACGGAGGCGGTGGGGGAACAGGTCCCGATTCTCGGTATCGACTATTCTCTGAGCCCCTGGATGGATGAGAGCTCCGCCCGGGTGATAAGCCTGATGGCCAGGACCCCCTTCATGGCTCCCGGAACGGCGACAGCGATACTGGGGCTGAACAGATCCATAGAAGAGGCGTCCACGGGACTCAGACCCCTGGGCTACAACGAGGTGATGCTTCCCATGGCCGAGGACGATCTCCTGAAGGAAATGGCGCTCGAGGGATCCCTCACTGCAAGGGATCTGGTGTCGCTCACACCATACTGCATAACCGGTCTGGACATGGTTGTCCTCCCCCTCTCCACTCCGGACAGGGAGGTGGCGTCACTCTTAGGGGATGTCCTGGCCTCGAGCTACGTGAAAAAGAGGGTCCTCGGCGCCAGGATCATATTCGTGGACGGGGAACCTGGAGAGGAGGTGGAGCTGGGCAGGTTCGGCAGGGTTCCCGTGATGAGGGCGAGCTAATCCTCCGGCACGCAGGGGGTGGGGTGCCAAGAGGACTTGGGCTCACCGTAGGCCCCGCCGAATATCCTGTCGTGTATATCGGTGGCGGCCTTGACTCCATCCCCAACGGCCTTGGCTATCTGCATGGGCTCACCAACCACGTCCCCCACAGCGTACACGGCGTAGCAGTTGGTCCTCTGCCAGTAGTCCACCAGTATGAACCCCCTCTCATCGGTCTTGACGCCGGCCTGCCGTGCTATGTGGCTCTGCGGGACCACACCTATGAATATGAAGACTCCATCTGCCTCCTCGAAATCCTCCTCCCCAGTCTCTAGGTTCCTCACCTTCACCCCCCTGACCCTGTCATCCCCCACTATCTCGGTGACCACGCTCTTCCACCGGAACTTGACGTTGGGCAGGTTAAGGACCTGATCCGCCAGGGCCTTCTCCGCCCTCATCCTGTCCCTCCTGTGTACCAGCACCACCTCACTGGCCAGCCTGGAGAGGTAGAGGGTCGACGTTGCGGCGGTGTTTCCTCCCCCGACCACCACAATCCTCTTCCCCTTGAACAGGGGTCCGTCGCACACCGCGCAGTAGCTGACACCCTTGCCGTAGAACTCCATCTCGCCCGGAACCTCCAGCCTCCTGTCCTCAGCTCCCGTCGCTATCACGAGGGCCCTTGCCGAGAACTCTCTGCCGCTCTTGGTGTACACCTTCTTCCAGTCCCCCTTGAGGTCCAGCCTCACGACCTCCTCGGGGAACAGGATCTCAACACCCGCCTTCATTGCATGCTCGTGGAATATCTTCGAGAGTTCCTCCCCGGTTATGTAAGTGAATCCAGGGTAGTTCTCAACCACCGGATTTATGGAGACCTTGCCCCCCGGCGTGTCCTTCTCTATGACTAGGGTCCTCAGACCATATCTGGCCAGGTATATGCCTGCAGTCAGTCCCCCAGGACCTCCGCCCACTATGATAACGTCCCAGTCCCGAGGAAGCTCCTCCTCAACCTTGGTCGGCATTATGAACGCTCCTAGGCTCATTTTTCTCCCTCCGACCTGGATCTTACGTCGAACTTTATCAACTTTAGCTTGGTGCCTTTCCTAAGCACCTCCTCACCATAGATGGATTTCAGCTCCCTCAGCAGTTCCTCCAGGCTGGAGAACCCATCCTCCCTAGCGTGCTCATCGGTGAGGTCCTCCACCCTGACATCGGACACCTCCCTTATCACCGCCTCCCCGATCTCCTCCTTCCCAGCCTCCACTATCACCCGATCTCCGGGTCTCAGGCCCGTCCTCATCCTGAGGGTGGTCTTCTTCTCACCGCTGAGGATTCTCCCCTTGTACTTGCCTCTGAACTTCAGCCTCTTCTGGTTCAAGTCGATCACCCCTTCAGCAGCCTCGAGACAGCGGGCGGGACGACCCCTCCCCTCATCACCAGATCCCTCGAGGAGTACCTGCCCACGGACATCACGGGGGCCCTCCCAAGGAGACCGCCGAAGTCTACCTCATCCCCCTCACGGGCACCGGGGACAGGTATTAGCCTCACCCCGAGGGACTTGTCCAACACAACCCCCAGGGCCATGACGTCCCCTATTATAGCGGCCACCGTGTCCTCCCCCACATCCCCGGGGAGTACCACCATGTCTAGGCCCGTGCTGCAGACCGCGGCCATGGCCTCGAGGGAACTGAGGGACAGGGCCCCCCTCCTCACGGCCTCCGCCATTCCTAGGTCCTCGCTCACAGGTATGAATGCACCGCTCAATCCCCCGACGGAGGAGGTGGCCATGGCCCCTCCCTTCTTCACCGCATCGGTCAGGATGGCCAGGGCGAGCACGCTCCCGGGGGCTCCTGGCTCCTCCACTCCCATAGCCCTGAGCACATCCGCGACGCTGTCCCCCACCGCCGGCGAGGGGGCGAGGGACAGGTCCACCGACCCGAACCTAACCCCGAGTCTCTTGGCCACCTCCCTCCCAACCAGCTCCCCCAGCCTGGTGACCTTAAACGCGGCCCTCTTCATCGCGTCGTGGAGGGTCCTCAGGTCAGCCTCCTCCATTGACCTGACCACGCTCTCTATCACGCCCGGGCCGCTCACCGCCACGTTGATGACGGGATCCTCTTCACCCCTCCCGTGATAGGCGCCGGGAACGAAGGGCGTCCCCTCGGGTGCGTTGACGAACACGCCGAGCCTCGTGCACCCCCCTCCCCCAGTCATCTCGGCGGTTCTCTTGATGATTCCTCCCATCTCGCGAACCGCATCCATGTTTATTCCCGAGAGCGTGGAGGCCGCATTCACCATGGCGGCGATCCTCTCTGTGGAAGCGAGCGCCTCGGGTATGGACGTGATGAGACCTCTGTCTCCCACGGAGTACCCCGATTCGACGAAGGCGGCGTATCCACCGACGTAATCGATATCAAGGTCCCTCGCGACTGAATCCAGGGCTTTAGCCACGGACAATCCGAGTTCCCCCGCCCCCTCTGGATCTTCTGCTCTGGCATCCAAGAGAGAGCTGACCGGCGTCACGGCAACCCTCTTGGTTACTATTCGGACGCCCAGCTTGGAGGAGACCTCCTTCACAACCTCGGAGAGGTTTCCCGCCCTCCTCTCAACTATCCCCCGGACTCCCTCCCCGAGGTCCTCCCTCCTCACGGCTCCCATGATGTTTATTCCCATGGTAACCGCTCTCACATCCAGGTGCTGGAAGGACAGCATCTCAATTATCTCGGCGAGCTCCGAGGCATCATACTTGGTCATACCCACCACCTGCCAGCTAGACCTTCTGCATGTACCTGAAGACGTCCTCGTGCAGGACCATCACCCGGACCCCCACCTCCCTTCCCCTGTCCTCCAGCCTCCTCCTCAGTTCCTGAAGATCCGTCACCGCCTCGGAGATGTCGACAACCATTATCATGGAGAAGAACCCCCTCAGGACCGTCATGGATATGTCCACGATGTTTGCCCGCATCTCAGCCAGCTCTGAGGATATGGCGGCGACTATGCCTGGCTTATCGGCCCCCACCACCGTGACCACGATCATGTCCCCCATGGTGCACCTCGAGTCACTCTCGGTGCTCGCTTAAAGGTGTGGCCCCGGGCGAGCAACCCGATTATATAGGCCTCGCTCCTGATTCCCGGATGGTATTCATAGGTCCCTCCGTCGTGCGGGGAAGGCTCCGTCCACCACCATCCAAGAGTTACTCTCACAGGACTCTAACCGTGGCCCTCATCTCGGAGGGCCGTTCTAGCCTGAGGAACGTCTCCTTGGCGAGGGACGTCAGGGCCACGCTCGACGCGGTGAGGATGATGGGAGCCTCGATCCAGCCATCCTCCGACGTCGACTATGCCGGTGGGGTGGACATGACCGTTGAACCCCCCGAGACCCCCATCACTCCAGACGACGTTGTCCAGTGCGGGGGATCGGGGACCACCATCAGGTTCTTCTCGGCCGTGGCCACGCTCACACCGGCAGGTTACACCGTGCTCACGGGCAACGAGAGTCTCAGGAGGAGGCCCATGGGACCCCTGATCGATGCGATCAACGCCTTGGGTGGCTGGGCTGTCAGCTCTAGGGGTAAAGGGCTTCCCCCTCTGATCGTGAGGGGGGGCGGACTGAGGGGTGGGGAGGCAACCCTGCCTGGAGACATGAGCTCCCAGTTCTTCTC
>JALWYH010000009.1 GCA_027078475.1 Thermoproteota archaeon | reverse complement strand
GGACAGGGCGAGGGAGAAGCAGAGGGGTGGGAGGGCGGCCAGCAGCTCACTTCCTCTCATGGCAGACACTCCCTCAGCCAGGGGACCCATGAGGAAGCCGATCCCCAGGACCAGGAGCCAGACGGAGGTGGAGATGGCCCTCCCCCTCAGGCTCCTCGTGTACCTCGTTGCCAGCGACCCGGCCAAGTATCCCACGGCCAGCGACAGGGCCAGGGCAACCAGCGAGCCGATGAGCGCCCCCGCGAGGATTGAGGGATCTCCCAGGATGATGGAGGCCACGATGCCCGCGGGGATCAGGATGGATGGAAGAGCGGCGCCTCCCCAGTAAATGCCGATCCAAGAGAGAGCCCTCCTTATCTCCGTCTCCTCCAGGGGCAGGTGGAACATGGGCTCAAGCAGCCTGTCCGAAACCAGCACCTGGAGGTTGAGGGCCATGAAGAGGACTCCCATCAGGATCTCCATGACGAAGAGCATCACCAGATTGGCGTAGGCCACATCCCTGCCGCCCAGGGCGCTGAATCCCGTCCCCAGCGATATGAGGGAGAACAGGACCAGGAGCAGGGCATTGTACTTGACCATGCTGCCCCCGGTAAGCTTCAGGAGGCGGATGCTCCTTCCTGTCTTTCTCCTGGACCTGTAGGTCGCCTCCCTGGCCAGGACCTCCGCAACCCTCCTCCAGGTCAATCCAACCACCTACAGGGCCTTCAGGAGCTCCTCAAGCTCGGAGGTGAGCCCGGTGACCTCCATGAAGTAGCTCTCCAGGTCCTTCTTCCCCCTCAGCTCCTCCATGGGTCCCCTGGCCACCACCTCCCCCAGGTGCATTATCGTCACCTCATCGGCCACGGCCTCGGCCAGCTCCAGTATGTGGGTGGAGAAGACGACCACCCTCCCCTCGTCGGCATACCTCCTCATTATCTCCTTGAGCACCCTCGCTATCTCCGGGTCGAGGCCCGAGAAGGGCTCGTCCAGTATCAGGACCCTGGGATCGTGGATCAGGGCAGCCATCAGGAGGAGCTTCCTTCTGTTACCGTGGCTGAGCTCCCCTCCCAGCTTCCCCATGTGCTCCTTCATCTTGAAGACCCTTATCAGGGTCTCGAGCCTCGATTCCAGCTCGTCCCTCGGCAGGCGGTAGACGTACCCAAGGAAGCTCAGGTACTCGGCCGGTGTCAGGCTCTCGTATATCACTATCTCCTCAGGCGCGTATCCGACGATTCTCCTGGCCGATATGGGATCCTCGACGGGGTCTATCCCGTCGACCCTGACCTGGCCCGAGTCGGGCCTCACCAGTCCTATGGCCATCTTCATGAGAGTGGACTTACCAGAACCGTTGGGTCCCAGAAGGGCGTGGATCTTCCCCGGTTCGAACTGAACGGTGACCCCCTTCAGCGCCTCCACGTCCCCATATCTCTTCCTCACCTGAGAGTAACTGAGCATAATAAGTTTATCAAGTAAAGAAAATAATAAGTTCGCGCTGGACGGAGGCCATGAGGTGCGCAGGAACAGGAGGGCCTCCTTCCCCCTCTCCCCCACCCGAGTGGACTGCCCCGGGGAGCTGACTCGCTGCAGCCTTGGTCGGACCGCCCACGAATCAGAGGGAGGCGAAGTCCCTGAACAGGGTCTTGCAGACCCTGCACTTGTCGGAATCTATCCTTGGGTCGATGCTCTCGTGGAAATCGCACACGTAGCCCCTGGCAAGCGAGTACAGGGCGATCCTAGTAAGCTCCATCTGTATGGAGAACGGGTCCATTCCCCCCGCGGATATACGGTCGGCGAGCATCCTTAACCTCTCCATAACGTCCTCTCTGTCCGAGAGGTCGACCACTCCCCCTCTCTTCATATTGGCGTACCTAGATACGGCCGACTGGGTCATCAGCAACAGTGAAGCTACCCTGACCTCACTCATTCCCTTCTCGACTAACATCCTGACTAGGGTGGCCCTGAGAAAGGGCATCAGGTACCTGTAGCCTATCTCGAAGACGTCCCTCAATATAACCCGCGACAATCCACTGGGGAGGATATTAACTTTCACCCGCCTCTCCGGCTCCGCTACCCCTCCCCAGCGCCTTGGATATGAGGAGGAAGGAGATCAGAGCGACCGCGGATCCCAAGACGAAGGCCAGGGCCGGATCCGCTGTCTTGGATCTCCCGCCCTCAGGCGTGACCGTCACCACCTTGGTGACCGTGCTGGGCTGAGGGCTCGCCGACCGTGGCGGCGGGCTGCCCGTCGCTCCCCCCAGGGGGGTCGTCTTGGGCGGTGGTGGCGGCGCCACCTTCACCGTGTAGGTGAAGTTAGAGGACAGGCCGTCGCTCTGCCTGGCCACCAGCCTCATCCGGTAGGTGCCTCCTCTCCTGTAGGTATGGACGAGGGGGAATGAGGCGTTCTCCTCCCTGCTACCATCTCCCCAGTCGCAGACGAGCGACACGGTGGAGTTCGGGGTGCCCGGCTCCACTCTGCCTTCCAGCTCCACCCTCAGGCCCGAGACCCTCACCTCATCCACCTCCAGGATGGGGGGCGAGGCTTCCTCCACCTCGAGGCTCCTGATGATGATCTCACACGTGTCCAGCGTCTCGTTCCCGTGGACGAGCCTAAGCACAACCCTGCCCTCACGGACAGCCTCCATGTAGACGTGCTTCACCTCACCAGCCTCCACCCTACCCCTGTAGAGGACCTGCCCGCCTCTAGACGATTCCGCCACCAGCTCGACATCGGCCGTGGAGTTGACGGTGAAGGACACCCTGACTGGCACTAGGGGCGGGAATGAGCCCCCGGATACATTTTCTCCCCTTCCCCCAGCGTCCGTCCACACATCCCCTGCAAGAATCTCCCTCACCACGTAGAACCTGCATGAGTCCAGCACCTGGTGGCTCCTGGCGCCAACCAGCCGCACCAACCTGGGGCCCTCATCCACGAGGAGCATCGGCGGTGTCCTGTAAATCACCCCTGGACCGGCCATGGAGACGTTCATCAGCTCGACCGTGCTGCCGTCGGGCCTGATGACGTAGAGCTCAACATACATGGGGCCGGATACCTCGAAGTACAGGGTCACCTCCTCCCCCACCCTGTACCTGCCGCAGCTCTGGTTGAGTCCCCTGCCTCCCCTGTCGGACCAGATGTCGGCTGGCCCGGTTCCTCCTGGGGGGTTCGATGCGGAGGCAACGCTCACACCCAGAGTCAGGAGGAGCAGCAGCAGGGGAAGGAGGTATCTCATCACCATCACCAACCGTAACCCGGTGAAAAAGGTGATGCGTCTATTGGTTTAAGGGAGTGAGCTCAGGGCCATATGGTCTACCTGCGGTCGCTGGCCGGACCTCCCGGCCGGGCCCACCCCAACGAGGACAGGGGATCAGCCCCAGAAGCCCCGCGCCAGGGCGATCGCGGCACTCAAGAGCTTCCTCTCGCCCTCCCTGACCCTCTTACCTCTGAACTCGGCCCTCCACCTCTCGCCGAAGAGCTCGTCGGTGATCACTAGGCCGGCCGCGAAATCGAATCCCCTCACCTGAGACAGGGCCATGAGGGCTGAGCACTCCATCTCCACCGCCAGCGCGCCCATCTCGGCGTACCTCCTGACCTTGCCCCTGGTCTCGACGAAGGGGGCGTCGGTGGTCCACACCCCTCCCCTCAGGGGCCCCTCCCCCAGCCTCTCAAGCTCCTCCTGAAGGCGGTTCAGCAACTCCCCGCTGGCCCTGGGCAAGATGCTGGCGGGGAGGTAGTGGTGGCTCGTCCCCTCCTCCCTGATAGCCCACTCCGGGAGGACGATGGTCCCGATCGGTGCTTCGGGTCTCAGGGAACCGGCTATTCCCAGGAAGATCACCCGCCTGACACCGGCTGCTATCAGGGGTTCCAGCAAGAGTACTACTGCCGGAGCGCCCACGTGGCTGTGGAGGACCCACGTCCGGTCCAGCCTGACCATGGATGAGCAGGCGGTGAGGGGACAGTCGACCACCCCGGAGAGGAACCTCATGAAATCGGACACGGGGGTGACCACGATGGTCTCGGGAACCCCCTCACGAATACTCACGGCTTGAGGAGGGACCACGATCTCATCCCCTGGATCGGGAAGGAAGTTGCACATCTCTGGGCAGGGAGACTGAAAGAGATAAACCTTATCCCCAGATGTGGATCATTTACCAGAGTCCTCCAGCTCCCGGTCCGTCTCCCCCTCGGCCTCTCCCCTGGGAAGTCCACCACGGGATGCGAGCTTCAGGTAGGCCTCGATGAAGGAGAGGGCAAATCTGTCAGCGTGTTTCTCCGTGCCCCTGTGCCTGCCGGCGAGCATCCTGAGGTGATGGTACGTTTCGTGAAGGATGATGAAGGGATTCCTGAGGAGCTCACCCCTGGAGACGAATATCGTTTCCCTCCTGGCATCGTAGACTGCCAGGGCCTTGTCGTGCCCCTTCACCCTGCCCACCCTCACCTTGGGTGGGGTCCTCCCGTGGGCGGAGCACACGATCTCGAGGGCCTCCTCCACCCTGCCCATCAGGATCAGGGATACGACGATGGCCTTCTCCCCATCAGTCAAGCCCATTCCACTTCCTCACCATCTCATCGACCGGGGGCTCCCTCCTCCTCGTCCTCCCCATCGGGATGGGATAGCCGCCCACCGCCTCCAGGGCCGCGGTCGCGGCGCCGTCGGCCTCCCCCACCACGTGCTCATCCCACGAGGGATCGTGCCTGAACTGCCCCGGCGAGGTCCACGAGGGGTCGAAGTCGTCGAGGTCGTCGGGCCTGAAGCAGACCGCTACCCGGTCCACCCTGCGGTGGAGGCTCAGGGGCACGGTGAAGAGGGACCTGGGCTTGAGCTGGTTCTCGACCTTCATACCAGGAGCCCCGAACCTGGCCCTTATCTCGGCCACCCTCGCCCCCACCCTGATCCTCAGGTACTCGGCCAGGGCCCAGGCGTGGTCCAGGTCCCTGAGTTCCCTGGAGAGGGCCAGCTCGTGCACCCTGACGTGCGCCCCGTTGCCGGACCACAGGATGTAGACCGATCTGACCACCCCCAGCCTCTCCAACTCCTCCGTTATCACCCTCGCCACCTCTATAGTCGATCTCCAAGCATCGAGGTCGTTGTCTATGTCCAAGTAGGGGGTGACGGCCACCACGTTCGAATCGTCGTACGGATCGTCCCTCGTCCTGAGCCTCCTGTAAACCGACGTGGTCGCGTAGATTGACCTGGTCCGGGTGGCTAGCAGGATCCCCGGGAGCCTGAGGGAATCCACGGTGAGGGGCACCCTCCCGAGGTGCCTTATCCATCTCTCACCGGCCAGGGCCAGCCAGCGTCCCCTGGAGAACCTGGTTATCTCGCTCCTGACGTCGTGCCTCGAGTAATGGGACCTGACCAGCTGGTCATCTCCATCGCCCTCCAAGTACCTCGAGAGATCCGACACGCGAGTGCACCATCTATCCCCGGGGGATGGTCCATATAACGGTCACCCGGTCACATGCCCGGTCAGTCCCTAGCTGGGGAGAGGCGCTCACTCCATCGGCGCTCCCGAGCGGCCAGAACGAGCTAGTGAATTCTGGAACCCTATTGAGGCGGGCTTCTCCAAGCTTTCCGCGACATCATACATTCAGAGAACGAGGAGACTGACGCCTTCAATTCTCTCCTCCCAGACCCGCACCCTCCAAGCCTCCTAGACTCACCAGATGCCTTATATACACTCTCTCCCTCCTTGACCGTACCGTCTCAGGTTCTCCTCAATGATTCTGTGGCTTCTGGAGGCTATAACGCGGAGAGAGTGAACCAAACACGGAACTATCGTTTAGGACTTCGGGATTCCTTGGTGAGTGGTTCTCCAACCAGTGGATGACTTGGTGATTTTCAGCTAGTTAGACAAGCAGGTAGTTTATCACCCGCTCTCTTCAGTGCGGGCTCGATCTCCTGTCATTGATCCGCTGGCGTTAGCTCATATCCTCTCTCTTTTAGAACTTCCCCTATTTCGTCGAGGTTTTTCTCCACCCCTCTGCTCTTTCTGTAGTTTCCTCCGGCCATTTTCCCAGCCACCTCAATTCCCAACAAGGCCTTAGCTAGATCGGTTGGTGGCTGCCCCGATAGCTTGATCGAGGGGATAGACAGGGGGCTGGGGGACTCACCAGGTAGCCCCGACCCACAACAGCTATTGGCTTATCGTCCGGTCGTTGATAGTGGGGACTTTCACTAAGTTGAGGGTGCGATCTCAACGCGTAATCCCATCCACTGCGGGAGATGTCAATGACTTCACGCACATGGAGGAGGCCCACGAGGTATATTCCAGCCCTCTTCAACCTCACACTCTCGCGAAATGCCTTTTTTTATCTCCCTATAGCTCCTACGACGTTCCCAGAATCCCTCTGGATATCTGGCCAACCCTGCCATGAATGCCAGCATGTCTCCTCGAGCGAGTGAGGAGGAAAGTCTCCAGCTGTAATCCATGTAGAAACCCAAGTCCAGGCGAGGGTCTCTGTGAAGCAGCCATCCCATATTCGTGGGCATATAGTGCTCCAAAGGCTTACCCGTGCATTCGTCCTTGACGACTCTAGGATCCAAGAACACAGATCGCTTGGCATCAATCTCAGGTATGGGAATGAGGGTCGCGCAATCCCGAGCATGAAGGGGAGAGAAGTACCCTCCTCTACCACGTAAGGAGCTTGTATCGAGAAATGCCCTTAATATCCACAATTTTGAGCGGAATCCATGAGTGGCTCTTTCCGGGTAATCATCCCTCATCAGGCTCCTCACAATCCATCCGTATTATCCCCCGTTATCCGTATAAAAATCCCTTTTTACTGAATCAAGGATGAGCACCTCCTAAAATTGTACGGTGAGACTTTCAATTACTTTTGTGCAGAGTGGTATTATCTGGGATTTGGTGCCGCTCCAACCCTCTATGGATCAGCGGAGTTGGGCTCTCTCAGCTCTGCCCTCTCCGTTATGGCATTCATCTCCTATCTCAAAGCACTTAGCTCGCTGTTTATGTAGAGATGGGGTGGGGAGAGAGCATCACCATGCTAGGCATAGTTTCGGTGACGGGCGAGGTTCCAGGAAGTCTCAGCGATTTCAGTACTAGAGGTCTCCCGCCCAGCGCCTGATCAACCCTCTTCTCCGAGAGGGGTATACATCTCCTTCGGAGAACCCAAGTATCTCGCTCCTCTCATCCTGCCTTGAGTAAGGCGATCTCGTCAAGGGAAGGTCCCGATCCCTTCGCCTCATCGTCGAGGAAAGGAGCGAGATTCAACCCAGCACCTTTATGGTCCCGGGGATACGATAAATAGATGAGGGCCCGCGGACCTTGCCGCCTGCGGACGGGCGCACCTCCTCTCCCTTTACTGCTCTATCTTCAATCTCTCCTTTATTAGCAGGATGTCCCTCTCCAGTCTAGAGAGCCTCTCATCCAGTGCCATCCTCAGGTCGGCCCTCAATCCACTCAGCTCATTCAGCGTCTCGTCCTGCTTCCGCGATATTGCATCCAGCTTCTGAATCATGGCCTCTTGATTGCTCAGCATACCCAGACCAACCTCGATCATCTTGCCGAGCTGCAGGGTCGTAAAGTAGGACCTGAACCTCTCTATGTCCATCACGGGCCCATCGTAGTCCTCGAATAGGATGTCCTCCACCTCAGCCCCACCGGGCGCCAGCTCCCTGACGTCTGATTCGAATGCCCTGACCGAATCGTCAGGACCCTCGTACACTGCCTCCACCTCGTCCTTCCCCACATTCCTGGCCTGGAAGCCCGTGAGACCATGCTCGCTCGCCAATGTGAGGAGGAACATCCGATAGCCTATGTCCTGAACTCTACTGCCTCTTATCAGGAGTCTCCTCTTCATGCTCCCAGCTCCAAGCCATGTGATCCTTTTAAGCGTTGTTTCATGGACGCACGTTTTTGATAAGTTCCGTGACTAATCCCGACACCTCACTCTTACTCGCATGCCTCAACGGATCGGCCATAAGCTAGGGTCCGTCAGGAGGACAGGTCCACCCTCTCGGCGATCCCTTCATCCAGCCCGGAGATGGGACCACAATAAGGGAAATCAAGCAACGTTTCTCCTGTCCTGACATGCTCTCTCCCACAGTCTCCGGCGCGGGTTCAGATCCGGAGACCCCCTTCCCTCTACTCTCCCCCGTCAGGGACCTCCTCCTCCACCCTCTTCCTGGCCTCCACTATCCTGGAGTAGACGCTCCTAGGCATGGCGAAGTCCTCCGCCCTGTACTCCACAGGGCCCACGAGCCTCATCCCTCTCCCCGGCTCTATCACCACCTCGTACATCCTCAGATCGTGAGGCGTCTGCCTCATCTTCTCTACGAGCAGGTACCTCCTGAGCCTTCCTCCCCTAACCACCCTCCTGAACCTTATTATCCCGTCCGCTATGTGCTCGAGGCCGAAGCCGAAGGCCTCAGAAGTCGTTATAGCGTACTGCGTCGTGGCCATTATCGTGAAATCCCACTTGTACAGGACCTTCTTGAGGTAGTAGGAGTACTTCCGGGCCATGGCCGGCTTGTCCAGCCAGAAGGCGCTCATGCTGTCTATCACTAGGCGGGCCCTCCCATAGCCGAGCTCCCTCTTCGCCTCCACGACCTTCTCCACCATGTCCTCGGGATTGAGGGAGCGGAGGCTCCATCTGTCGGAGCCTAGTAGGGCGTCGATGATTATCGCCTTCCCCCTCTCGACCGCCTCTCCTAGCCTCATGCCCAGCGCCTCGGCCTGACCGATAACCGATTCCCTTGACTCCTCCGTAGTCACGTAAATCACCCTGTCACCGTCCAGGACGCCCTGCCACGAGAAGTGGAGGCATAGAACCGTCTTTCCAGTCCCGGGCTCTCCAGCCACCGCCACCAGGAAGCCCCTGGGTATCCCTCCAGCCAGTATCCTGTCCAGCTCCTTGACCCCGGTTGATAGCCTCTCCACATGAGTTCAGGGAGGTGGTGCTTGAATACCG
>JALWYH010000008.1 GCA_027078475.1 Thermoproteota archaeon | reverse complement strand
TGGCAGCGGCGTTCGATCTGAGCCACGCCGCCACGGCCGGGCTCCAGGAGTAGTAGAAGGCGTTGAAGACCGTCATGAACCTGGAGCCGGAGTAGGTGGACATAACCACTCCGTCCCTGAAGCTCCTGAGCCTCCTCACGACCTCGCTGTCCTCCCCGTAGGTGACGGTGGCTATGATGCACCTCGACTCCCCGGCCTCCACCCTCACCGTGAGCGTGGTCGTCCTCACCAGGTTACCCGATCTGCCCTCGATCACCACCGCGTAGGTCCCCGGCTCCTCGCCCGCCCTGACCATGAGCGAGGCCGTCTCACCGGCCCTAAGGGAGCTGGTGGGGGAGAAGGTGAAGGAGAGGGTCTCCGGTCCCCTGACGGAGAGGGAGACCGGCTGCTCCAGCCCCCTTCCCCTCACGGTCACCGCCACGGACCCGCTGCCTCCCCTCTGGAGGGACAGGCTGCTGGGCACCACTTCCACGGAGAAGTCAGCCTGCCCCCCGGCCCCTGTGGTCCCGTTGGCTCCGGCCGCGGCGGCCGTTGCTGTGGCTGTGGCGGTGGCTGTGGCGGTGGCGGACGGCGATGGGTTCTCAACCACCAGGGTGACGTTCCTCTCCTCCCTCACGCCTCCCCCCGAGATGATCAGATCCAGTCGATGGCTTCCCGCGGGGACCTCCGCACCCACGGTCACCTCTATCTGGGAGACGAAGTTGGGAGGGGTGTTGTTCACGTCAGCGGACGCCCTCACCCCACCGGGGAGGCCCTCCATCCTGATGGTGACAGGTGCATTGAAGTCGCCCCTCCTGTACACCCTCACGGTGATTATCCCCCTGCCCCCGGCCTTCACTCTGAGGGTCTTGGGCAGAACCGAGATGGAGAGGCCTCCTCCCCAACCTTCCTCGGATCCTGTCCCGGTCGTCGCGGTCCTCCCAACCACGAGCCTGGCCGTGGCTCTCCTGACCTTCCCTCCCCCCGTGGCGGTGACCACTATCTCGTAGGTGCCAGGAGGCGTGCTCGGTGTCGTTATCACCTTCAGGATCACGTCGGTTCCCCTGACCTCCATGCTCCGGTAAGAATGGGGAGGAATGCCGGAGACCGTGTAGTGAACCGTCTCGGCGAATCCCCCGGTCGGTATGAGGACCACCCTGAACTCGGCCGTCTCACCGGGACTGATCGAGGCGGTGGTGGGCCTGAGGGCGACTCTGAAGTCCGGTCCGCCTCCAGCACCTCCCCCGGTCACGACTAGGGTGGCCGTGGCGACCTTACTCCTCCCACCGGCCGAGGCCATCAGCTTGATCTCGTAGGTGCCCGGGGGCGTGTTCTCCGTTGTGTATATCTTCAGCTGGAGCTTGCCCGTCGACGGCTTTATCTCGTAGAAGCTGTAAGGTGGGACGCTGAGCACGTCGAACGACAGGGTACCCGTGAACCCGCCGATGGTGGTGACCACTATGTCGAAGGCAGCCTTCTCCCCCGGCATGACCTCCAGCCTGTCAGGCTTCAGTTCTACATAGAAGTCTGCCTGCAACCCGGAAATGGGCCGGGACGAGAGTTGAGAGGCCCCAACCCCGGCAAGCGGGATCAGGAGCAGCAGGATCAGGAGGAACAAGGGGGAGCGCATGATCACACTCAAGTTTTAATAACCCGGCAATTAATAAATTATGCCGGCTAATCGATCCTCCGCCTCAGCCTCCTCAGCTCGGCCCTCAGCTTGGCGAGGACGTACAGCTGGAAGGACGTTATCACCAGGAGGAAGCCCGCTATGGATGAGCCCACCGATACGAGGGCCATCGGGACGCTGAAGTACCTGGTCGACAGGTAGAGGTCCAGCGCCCACCACCCGAAGGCGAGGCCGACCATCACCAGTAGGAGGCCCGGAATTCCCAAGTAGAGGAGGGGCCTCTCCTCCAGCACGATCCTCAGGAGCGCGGCCACAAGCTCCGAGAAGTGCAGGACGGGATTCCTGGAGGGTCTCGCCTCCCCGTAGCTGACCTTTATCGGGACCTCCTTCACCCTGAGGCCCGCCTTGGCCGCCTCCCTCAGTATCCCGTAGCTGACCCCCATTCCCCTCTCCATGGCGTCCGCTGCCACCTCCAAGGCGCGCCTGGAGTAGGCCCTCATGCCGCTCTGAGTATCCCTCACGTCCAGCCCCACTGCCCTCCTCCCCACCAGGTTGAGGAAGGCCAGGGCCAGCCTCCTCAGCCTGGACATCCCGGGTGCGCCACCCCCGCGAACGAACCTGGATCCTATCACTAGGTCGGCCTCCCCCCTCTCCACGGGCTCCACCAGGACGGGGATGAAGTCAGGATCGTGCTGCCCGTCAGCGTCCAGGGTGACGGCCACGTCCACGTCCCTCTTGAGGGCCTCGAGGAATAGGGTCCTGAGGGCGGCCCCGTAGCCCAGGTTCCTCCCGTGCCTCACCACCACAGCGCCCAGATCCCTGGCCACCTCCGGGGTCATGTCGGTCGACCCGTCGTCGCAGACTATCACCAGGTCGACATGCCTCCTGGCCTTCAGTATGACTGGGGCTATCCTCGACTCCTCGTTGTAGGCTGGGATGAGGGCCGCCCTCATATAGCACCTCGGTTAGCGACTAACCCTTCCTTTTAAGGGGTTACCCGGTTGCGTGCAGGTTACCATCTTACGTCTAATGGAAATTGTTTTCAGGATCTCATCACGACCTATTCACTGAAGCTGGTGGAGGGAAGGAATCCACTGAATTCAGCCGGACGCCATGCAAGGCCCGTCAGGAATGAGAGAGCTCCATTTAGAATGGATCCAAGAGCGTAGGAGCCCCGTTTCGAGGTATGCTGAGGTAATAAAGGTCCCGTGCCGCGATGCGAGGGATCCCCTTAGCGGTCGAGCGATCATAAGGCGCACCACAGATTCGCTCATCCGTGAGGGAAGAGAGTATCGCGGAGATCGATTCACCTGAATAAGGGGAAGTCGGCGATTCCACTCGCTTCAAATAATCAGAACTCTCACTCCCTCCTCGGCAGCGACCTCTCCCTGCTTTACATCGCAGGTAACTAGTTTCAATCCCCTAACCTTGGCGAGGGATATGAACAGGGAGTCGTATATCGGAATCCGCCTTCTTACAGCTATACCGAACGCCCCTTCCAAGTAGGCACCTTGATCCTCCAATTTTATGACATCTCCCCTCTTCAGGTCCTCTACTATCGTGATTGCATCCTCCTCGGACATTTCACTCCTGAGCACCTTCTTCCAGAGAGCATTAGCCGTCTCGACCACCGCTAGCTCCAGTGTTACCACGCCCAGCTCTATGACCCTCTCCGCATCTTCCCATCCCTCTTCCTTCGAGAAGTACTTGATTAACACGGAGGAATCAGCGACTATCACGATCCTCCCTCACGCTCTCGACGGAGAATCCTTTCTTGGAAGGTTTCGTTCTCTCTAAGATGGAACGCCACTCCCTCACCTTCCTCTTTATCCTCTGCTTCCATGCTAGTTCCTCCAAGAATTTTTTCACCTCTTCTCCTATGTTTACACCCATATCCTCCAGCTCTTCCTTGATTTCTTTCTTTATTCTAACACTAACTACCTCGGTCTCGGGCATATTTCTCCGAGTTCTTGTATACCCTACTACCTATTAAAGTGATAGTCTGGTGTAGACAGAAATGTCTACAAGGACGGAAATGTCTACAAGCTCATCTCCGGCGACTTCGAGGAAGAAGTATCTCCATCCTTCGAACGCGTTAGGGGATGAAGGGGATTAGGTTCATTTCTGCGAGAAGAGAGCGCATCAGAGCCGTTACCATGATGGGTGACTGTAGTAGCAGCTCGAGAGAGGCTAGGAATGAGGAGGACCGGGGGGATGCGATAATCAGCATGGAGCTCGACTAGAGCCCTTATCACCGCCTCGTCGATCTTCTTAGTTTCTCTCTCATCGAATACCGTATGCACGAGATGTACGAGTCTGTAAAATCCCGGACCGTGACCCACAGTTCGAAGCTTGAGATTGGCCAGCTCATGGACTATCAGGTACTTGATCGCCCTATTGTCCAGCCTCGATACCACATCCCTGTTGAGCCTGATGGTGCGCGTCCTCAACGACACCGACGCAGCTTTGGTCCTCATCGGTGTAAGTTCAGGCTTAACCTCCCTTCCACACCGAGTTGAGCTTTGGCTTCCTTCCTCCAACATTCCTCTGATATGTCGCACGCGATTCATCCGCCTCGACTTGTACCTCTGCATCCCTCCATCTCTTGATGAGACTGGATAAATGAGTGAGGACCCTGATATTGAGTGCAATACGGTAATTAACCGTGAATTCTGGAATTAGCCGGACTACGACCTATTTCTGATCTCACGTCTAGTGCGCCGACGCGCGGGGGTCGATAGGCTCACGCCGACGAGGTCATCCCGCATGGCAGCGAGGAACTCCTTTAATTTCCTGAATCTCCTGAGGAATTCGCTCCTAGTAGCATCGTGAAGAGAGATACCCTCTACCTCGAGCAGCTCCAGTAGTTCCTTCCCACCCATCTTCAAGAGGTCATCCAAATTGGGTGCCAGCCTCTCCCTGTACCTCTTGTATCTGAGGGCGAATCTGACCTTCTCCAGGATCTCTTTCCTGAAGTCACTCGCCTTGAGCCCTCTCCTCATCTCCAAGGTTATGATGTCGAACAGGTCTCGGGCTACAACTCCCTTCCTAGTTAGCAGGGCCCTCACCTTCTCCACCAGGATCTCCCTCGGATTGTAAGCCCGGAGGGGTATGCCCCTATATTCTCCGAACTCTTTGAGGGGTCGTGCCACCACGCTCTTGGGCTCGAACAGCAGGAGCTCGTCCAGGTTCACTTGGATCTTCAGCAGGTCCCTTCCGAAATCTGAGCTGGTGCACCTCACCTTCATGGTGGCCATCCTGGATCGCTCCCGAATGTGACCCATTCCTCAGCAATCCTCCAGCCGCCCAGCTCCGGCTCGAATGAGAGGAACTCTACCTCACCGATAACATCCTTTACTAGGGAGATAACGGACCTCGCCTCCGAGACCAGGCCTCCGAGACCAGGGCCTCCCTCCTCTCCCTCCTGGTGAGGCTCTCCCACCTAGATGGATCGGAGTACGTGAAGTCCAGGTCCCAGCTGAACCTGTGGTAGTTCAGGTAGCACTTGGCCAGGCACGTGCCTCCCTTGAAGAGGTAGGACGAGGAGAATTTAGCGTCCCCCTCTCCTCCAACCTCTTCAGGATTAAGTGGAGCAGGAGGTCCCAGGCAACGCTCTTCACATCGACTTTACGCGAGGACGCGATCTTCAGGGCATCTTTGAGCAGCCTATCCGAGGATATCAAGCTTCCTCACCACGAAATTAGGATACCTCCTAGCGTACTCCCTCAACTTCACCCGGTCCAGCTTCACGTAGCTGGTGATCTCGTCCAGTGCCGCCCGGACGGACTGAGCTGGAATGGTGCCATACCTCTCCAAGTAAAGGAAGTCCAGAACCGTCTTCTCCGGGTCCGATATCCTAGGCTCGCCAGCGAAGCCGAATATCAGGGAGGGCCTCACCTTGACGAACCTGACGGGCACTCCCGCCACCCGTATCCTCCTGTGCACGCGGTCATTGATCACGTAGATGACGGGCCTGTGCACGTGCGTGTAGCCACCCAGCTCCATCGCCGTGAAGAGGCCGTAGTACCAGTTCAGGCCCTTTCTCTCCAGTCCAGCAGCGACCACCCTGTGAATGTCCTTCACCGTCCTGTAGAACACCTCCTCCACATCCTTCACGTAGTAGAGCCCCCTGAATATCCTGATCAGGTATTTCGCGCCGGATGAGAGGTATTTCACGTAGTTCTCCGGATTCTTGACCTCCCTAGCGGGCCTAAGAGTCCTGACTAGGCTTATTATCTCCCCCTTAGTGAGCACCTCTCCCCCGTGCCTCGCGATCAGGTCCCTAGTTACCTCCCTCACACGGCTATATCACAAAATGGATACATAAAGTTTCTGTTTTATGATATAGTTCTTCGGTCAGGCGCCAACTATCGCTTTCTCTCCCTCTTCAGCCTCTGAACGAGCTCCCTCTTCTGCCATTCCATTATTAATAGGTCCCATGCCTAGACAAAGCTTTCGTACGGTAGCCGTGACCTTCCGCGTCGTGAGCGAGTTCGTGAAAATAGGCGAGAAGTGGCCGTACTCACCCGCTATCCACCCTCTTAGGATTCGCTAACTCCACAAACCATAACCCTCATGAGTCTAGGGATCCCTATACGAGCACAACATCTATCAGAGGCCGAACCACTCAATCGTCCTCCTGAGCCCCTCCTCAAGGCTTAGAGATGGCTCCCAACCCAGTTCCCTGATCTTGGAGATGTCCGCCCTGCTCCTCCTTATATCTCCGGGCCTGGCGGGAGCGAACTCCAGTCCCGTGTCCCTCCCGGTTAGGTCGAAGAGCAGGCGCGCGAGATCCAGGATTGAGATCTCCCTCCCGGTCCCGACGTTGTACACACCGGTGGCATCGCTCTCCAAGGCCAGCACCACGGCCCTCGCCACGTCCCCGACGTAGACGAAGTCCCTGGTCTGCCTGCCGTCCCCCTCGATCCTCAGCGGTTTTTCCTCCCTTATCCTCTCCAGGAACTTGTATATCACGCCAGCGTAGGGCCCGGGCTTCATGTGGGGACCGTAGACGTTGAAGAACCTGAGCGAGGTGACGGGCAGCCCGTAACTCCCACCGTACCCCAGCAACAGGGACTCTCCCGCTAGCTTCGTGGACCCGTAGACGTTGGTGGGGTGAACGGGGTGATCCTCGCTCACCGGCAGCACCTTGGGCTCGCCGTAGACGGCCACGCTGCTCGCGTAAATGACCTTGGCATCCTCCCTCCTCGCAGCCTCCGCCACGTTCAGCGTCCCCTCCACGTTGGTCCTGAACGTATCCAAGGGCCTCTCCATCGCCTCCACGGCGCTGACTATCGCTGCAAGGTGGACGATGGCATCCACACCTTCAGCCGCATTCCTCAGGGTTTCGGGATCCCTCACGTCACCAATAACGAAGGGAACGGTGATGGAGGGCTCGACCAAATCCAAGGAGAGCACCTCGTGGCCCCTGATCAGCAGCTCCTCAAGAACCGATCTGCCTATGAATCCAGAGCCTCCCGTGACGAGCACCCTCATAGAGATCCCGCTAGAGGGGTGGGATATCTTAAAACCCGAACCTCCGATTGTGGAGTTATAGCCCCACAACCCACACGCTTCTTCCATAATGAAACACTCCCGAACCAGCTTCACCTAGATAGGTATCCCCGGGTGCCAGCGGCCGCGCGGACGCCTCTCCCACAACAGAAGTCGCCGAGCCGAAATGAAGTTATTGAAGCGACGTCCCCTCTGACCCGATGGACTTCCTGAAGAGGAATGCCCTGAAGTTCTTGGAGGAAGCGCAGGAGAGCTTCAATAAAGGAGACTACGCATTCACCATGTTCTTCGTGGAGCAAGCAGTTCAGCTGACCCTCAAGTACCTCATAGCAAGGAGGTTCGGTGACTTCCCGAGGACGCACAGCCTCAAGCTGCTCTTCGAGCTGACTGGAGACGATGAGCTGATGAACTTCTACGAGGAGAATGTGGATCTCGTCAGGGAGATAGAGCTGGCTTACATAGCCACCCGGTACACAGAGGTCGATTATACTAAAGGCGTGGCGGAGAGGGCCCTTCAGCTGGCGAAGAGGCTCATGGAGGTGATCTCATGAGGAGGTACTTCGAGATCCTCAAGCGCAATGAGGAATTCTTCATGAGAGCCGAGGATATGGCCAAGAAAATCAAGGAAAGGGCGAGGGATGTTCTGGGGGACTGCAGGGTCTTCATAGTGGGTAGCTACGCCCGGGGGGAGCACACCCTCTCGTCGGACCTCGACATCCTCATCGTCTGCGACTCCATACCGGAGAAATACTCCTTCGAGTGGTACTCCTCGGTGGTTAGGAAGCTGACCAATGATCCCCGGGTGAACGTGCACCTGCTTAACCCGAGAAAGTTGAAGGAGCTTGAGGCCCTGTACAGGCCTATGAAGGAAGTTTAGCTCCGATCCCCCCTGCTTACCTAACGGTCACCCCTCTACCTCTCCTGACTCAGCCATTCTTCTAGCAGCGCTGTTTTGGGTAACCGGAGTCTTCCCATAAAACATTCCTCGGAAATTCTAGTGCTAGTTCCAAGCTTGATCTCGCCGTAGGCTGTGCGTTAGGGTTCTGGGATCTCCAAGCCCCTAGAACCTGTAGAGGTTGCTAGCTAGGAGCCTGAGACTACGGCTAAATCGACGCGTACATGTAAGCTAGAGGGCTGTTGAACATGTACCTGAAACCCAAGCTCACGCGAGTCAGTAGAGCTAGGCTCTACTACGGTAGCCTAGGCAGCCTATCCCCAGGATAATCGAAATTCAGCGATATTCATCCTTCCTAGTCGGGTGTCCTCCTCCTAAGATCAATTAGATGGGCGTCCAGTCCGCAGGCGGCACCTCAAACCTTATCAGCAGTGATCAGCCACGCCCTGAGAGGTAACAAATCGCGAGCTGAGAGATACGTTTTCCTTCCCTCTTTACCTCTTTAAAGAGATGTACAGCTATTGCAGAAGCACGATCACCGAAGGGAGGCTGTTTAGATGCCCAATCCAGAACTTCTCCTCCTCACTTAGATTTCCCATCAGTAGCTCAAACCTGCTGATGGTCGTCAAGTAGAAGATGTTATCGATCGATAGGACTTCGTCCAGTACCCTTCTTTACTTCCAGCAGCTACCTCGATCACGATGTTCGTGTCAAGGACTGACCCCATTTTCGAATTCCCTCTCTATTCCCAGTAGGCTCCTCCTCAGCGATTCATACCTTTCCCTGCCCATCGTTCCAAAGAGCCTGATTGAGATATGCCAATTCCCTCTTCCTAGCTCAAGCAATTCCCTAATAATTTCAGAGAGGATCGCTCCCCTCATCCTCGACAGCTCGGCGTAAACCTCATCCGA
>JALWYH010000007.1 GCA_027078475.1 Thermoproteota archaeon | reverse complement strand
GGTCAGGGGGAGGGGAGGTGGCTGAGCCCGGCGCTGGCGGGGAGGCCCCTCGGCCGCTCCTCTACCTAGCCTAACCTTTCCCTCTCCCCTCCACCTCTCATCGACCCCCCAGCAACCGCTCGATGATCCTTGGACTGGTCTTCAGTCCCGATCCCGTCAGCAGGAGGACCACCTCCTCGCTCTCATCCACCTCCCCGGAATCGAGCTGCTTCCGGTAGCAGGCGAGCGAGACGGCTGACGTGGGCTCGACGTAAATTCCCTTCCTCGCCAGCTCCAGGAAGGCCCGGGCTATCTCATCCTCCCCCACCGCATCGACGGACCCGCCCGAGCGCCCGAGCGCCTCCACCATCAGGTCGAGGAGCGGCGGGTCGGTCATTATAAGGGCTTCCGCCAGGGTGTCTAGGCTGGGCGGCGGGGTGTAGGGCCGACCCGTGAACCTGGCGAGGAGGGGATGCACGGCCTCCGTCTGGCACGCCACCACCCTCGTGTCAACCCCGAGGTGCTCGAAGCCCCGCAGCAGGCCCATCAGGCCCGTGCCCGAGGACACGGGAACGTAAACGCGATCCGGGGCCCTGTAACCCATCTGCTCGAATATCTCGTAGGCGAGGGTCCTCATCCCGTCCCTGAACACGGGATGCCACGGGTGGCCTACGTAGATCTTTCCCTCCTCAGGCCTCATCGCCTCCCTGGCCACTTCCTCCCTGCTACCGTCCACCCTGACCAGCTCCGCCCCGTAAGCCCTTATCTGATCCATCTTGTGTCCGGAGGCCGAGGATGGAACGTATATCCTGGCCCTGAGTCCCGCCTTGGCCGAGTAGGCTGCCAGCGAGGCCCCGGCGTTGCCTGATGAATCCTCGGCCAGGAAACCACCTGTCTCCCTCACCAGGCGCCCTATCGTTGAGACTACGGCCGAGGAGCCCCTGTCCTTGAAGGACCCCGTCGGGTTGATGAAGTCCATCTTGAGGTGAACGTGGCCATCGAGCCTAACCAGCGGGGTCCATCCCTCTCCCAGGCTCACCACATCTCCGACGTAGGGGAAGAACCTCAGGTACCTCCACATCGAGCGAACCCGCAGTAACCTGTCCTCGGTGAAATCATCCAGCTCGAGCTTCAGCTCCAGCGGGGAACCGCAGTCGCACCTGAACCTCAGTGGATCATCGTACTCACGCCCGCAGGCGGGGCACTTGGCCAGGTATCGCATTCCATCGCCTCCCATTCCCGTTCCGGGCTCGGCTCAGTTCAGCTCAGCTCACCCTTCTCCTCCAGCTCCCTGACCAGTTCCTCTATCTCCCCGGGGGGTTCGGTGATAAGCAGCACGTAGCCGATCCACGCCACTATCCCCAGGCCAGCCAGGACCAGGATGAGGGCGGTGGCCTTCAGGGTGAGCAGAGGGATGGGATCTGGGGCGAGCAGGAGCAGGTAGGAGTAAAGGATCGCCACCAGCGCGGACGCGAGCATCAGCAGGGCTCCCAGGACCTTTCCACCCATTTCAGACCGGGGGAAACCGAGCCAGAACAATAAAAGCGTATCACCGGCGATGACGGTCCGGGCATCATTTCCCCAGGGGCCCGAGAGTTAGTGAAAAATAGAAGCGCCGGGTGAGCTTGGGGGAATGGCGCCGGTGGATCCTAGGCTGTGGATGAGGCGCAGGCAGGACAGCCTCACGACGCTCGAGAATCACATCGACTCGGGCAGGGTCGATCCCGACATCGTGAGCCTGCTGGACGCCATCAACTCCCTGAACTACGCGTTCACCACCAGCAGCTGCTCGGGGAGGATCCAGGTTTACGCCGCCACCGAGCCGGGGGAGAAGTTCACCCTCAGGACGCTGGGCAAGTGGCACTTCCCCATCCGCGAGGAGGACCTCGTCGCGGTGCTTGAAGGAGGGGATGAGTCCATCTGGCTGGCGGTACTGCCCCCCATACTCCACGTCGTCACATGCAGCACCCGCGCGGCCTTCAGGATGCTGGACCTGATGAGGTCCGCCGGTTTCAAGAGGGCGGGGATAATCTCGGCCTCCAGGGACGGGATCACCCTGGAGGCCATGGGGACGGAGAGGATGGAGGCGCCCCTGAGGCTCTCTGGCGTGGACCTCCTGAGGGACGGGGCGATCCCCTTAATAGTTGCCAGGGCCAACTCGCTACTGGTGAGATCCAAGAGGAGGATCGCGAGACTAGAGGAGGTGCTGAGGGATGAGGCTTCCGGAGGCCTGGATAATCTCTGTGGGGAATGAGCTCCTCAACGGAAGGATAGTGAACACGAACCTGAGCTGGCTGGCCAGGAGGCTCACCATAGACGGCTACCTGGTGAGGGCTGCCCTGACGGTTAGGGACGAGTGCGATGACATAGCATGGGCCTTCAGGACCGCCCTGGAGAGGGGGGCCGACCTGATCCTATCCACCGGGGGACTGGGGCCCACCTTCGACGACAAGACGTCCGAGTGCCTGAGCAGGGCCCTGGGTAGGAGACACGTGGTCAACGAGGAGGCCCTGCGCATGGTGGAGGAAAAGTACAGGGAGAAGGGCCTTCCCCTGACCGAGCACAGGGTCAAGATGGCCATGATGCCCGAGGGGGCCGAGCCCATACCGAACGACGTGGGGACCGCGCCAGGCATATTGGTCAGGGAGGGGGACTCGCTGATAGTGGTGATGCCCGGGGTCCCCGCTGAGATGAAGGCGATATTCGAGAGGGTGGAGCCCCTGCTCAGGGACAGGGCGCCGCCGCTCCACTATGTGAGCAAGGACCTCGTGGTCAGGGGAGTACCGGAGTCGGCAGCCGCCCCCCTGATCGAGAGGGTGATGAAGGAGTACCCGGTTTACGTGAAGAGCCATCCGCAGGGCCACGAGATGAGGAAACCGATCCTGAGGATAAATGTGATCTACTCATCCACTGACGAGGCCGAGGCCATCAGGGTCGTGGACGAGGCGCTGAAAAAGCTTAAGGATCTCCTGGTGGAACTGGGGGGAGAGGTAGAGGGTATAGAGGATGCCGGCCAGGGTTAAGCTGATAGTCCTCGATCTCGACCAGGTGCTCTGGGACCATCACGATGCCACCTCTCTGAAACCGCCTCTCAGGAGGGTGGACGCCACGACGGTGGAGGACTCGACTGGTGAGAGGGTCGTCCTGAGGGACGGGGTGGAGGACTTCCTCAGGAGGGCCAGGGAGAGGGGCGCCTACCTGTCGACCTGCAGCTGGAATGAGCCTGAGAAGGCGCTGGCGGTCCTTAGGGCGTTCGGGCTGGACCGCTACTTCGACCTACTGGTCATCGAGCCCCATCCGGAGAAGGACAGGATGATGGAGAGGATCCTGAACCACTTCTCCCCAATGGGGGTCAGGGAGGAGGACACGGCATTCGTGGACGACAAGGAGGAGATGCTGGAGAGGGTGAGGAGGAGGTTTCCTGGAATCCTGACCCTGAGGTTCCACCCAGAAGGGGACGTCTTCAGCTTCTCAGACCTGGGCAAGATCCTCCTGGGTGATTGAATGATCCCCGGCTTCAGGATCACCCCGTGGGAGGTCAGGGGAGACTCTGTGGACTACAATGCCCTGATCTCCCTGTTCGAGCTGGACGTGGTGACCACCGAGGTCAGGAACCTGATACAGGACGTGTTCGGGGAGGAGCATCACCTCATCTCCAGGGGCATATTCTACGCCCACCGCTTCCTTAGGCTGGCCCTCCTGGACCTCAAGTACCGCAGGTCGAGGGTCTACCTCTTCACCGGCCGCGGGGCGTCGGGCCCCATGCACATAGGTCACCTCATCCCCGTTAACTTGGCTAAGTGGATGCAGGAGAGGCTGGGCCTGGACTTCTACTTCCAGATTTCCGACGACGAGAAGTTCGTCCTCAGGCCAGATCTGGGGCTGAAGAAGGTCAGGAGGTACGCCCTCGACAACGCTTTGGACTTCATCGCCCTGGGCTTCGACGAGAGGAGAACCCACATAATATGGGACACCCAGGTGGCCTCTTGGCTATATCCCCTCTCGCTGAAACTGGCCAAGAGGATATCGCTGTCGGAGCTGAAGAACCTCGTGAAGATAGATGACTCGTGGAACGTGGGAGTGGCCTTCTACTCCGTGGTCCAGTCCATGCCGGCCCTCATGATGGAGATGGAACTTAACGAGCCCTACAGGGCCCTCATACCGATGGCCGTCGACCAGGATCCCCTGATGAGGGTGTCGGTGCTCATAGCGGACAAGATGGGCCTGAGGAAGCCGGGGATGATCCACAGCAAGTTCCTGCTGGGCCTCAAGGGGGAGCCCAAGATGGGGACCAAGTACCCGGAATCAGCCATATTCCTCACGGATCCGCCGGAGGTGGTGAGGAGGAAGATAGAGGGATCGGCCTGCGGCAGGCCCAGGAGGTGCCCGGCCCTCTCCTACCTGAGGGCCTTCGATCCCGACGATGAAACCTTCTTCTCCCTCTGGGAGGCGTGCTTCAACGATCCAGAGGAGGGATGCAAGCAGGTGAAGAGGAGGGCTATAGAGGTCCTGGTACCCTTCGTGGAGGAGCACCAGATGAGGAGGAGGGAGATGAGGGACAAGGTCCAGGACTACCTGATGAGCGAACCCCCCATACCCCTTGACAGATCCCTGGACCCGAGGGACTGAGGGACCCGCTGGTGAAATAGCAGTGCCTGTGCGAGGGAACCCATAGACTTGGAGCTGGCCGCGGCTCCGGGGAAACCGGTTGAGGGACGGTTAAGGTTAAAGGCTAGGTAGGAGGATGATTCAGGGGTTAATATGAGCGTGGAAATAGTCGAGAGGGCTCCCGAGATAAAGGACCCCATATTGATCTTGGCCGTTCCCGGGGCCGGCTTGGTGGGTATAATAGCGGCCGATCACCTGATAAAGGCGGCCAAGCTGGAGGAGATAGGCAAGATAGACTCTCCCCTGTTTCCACCCGTGATAGGAGTCAGGGACGGGGTGGCGATGAACACTGTCAAGATATACGGGGGAAAGGGTCTCTACGTGGTCAAAGCCGAGGTCCCCCTACCGGTTGACCCTCTGTTGAAGCTAACAGTAGCCGTGCTGGACTGGGTGGCCAGGAAGAGGCCCAGGCTGGCCATGGTGATAGGAGGGATCCCCGAGGAGGACAGGATAAAGCTGGACAAGCCCAAGGTCATGGCGGTCTTCAGCAGTGAGGAGGCCAAGTCGCTGGCCCAGGGGATGGGGGCGGAGCTCATGAGCGAGGGATATCTCAGCGGGTACGCTGCCTTCTTTCTGAGGGAGGCTGGCAGGAGGGGAGTCCCGGCCGTGGCCATCATGGTCCAGAGCTTCGCTGCCTACCCAGATCCGGGAGCCGCCGCGGAGGTTCTGAGGGCTGTGGAGCCTGTGCTGGGGTTCGACGTGGACATAAGCCAGCTGGAGGCTGAATCGGAGACCATAAGGCTCAAGCTCAAGGAGCTGATGGCCAAGACAGTCGAGACTGCCAGAGAGAGCCCAGCCCCCATGTACATAGGCTAGGATAGAGGGAGGTGATTCGAATGGGATGGTTCTACAGGGAGGTCAGGTGGGGCTACTATACCGTCAGGGACGTGGAGGAACCCCTCCACGAGGTCAAGGTCACGAAGGAGGGAGTGGTGATAACCGTCGACCTGCCGGGGGTCAGGAAGGAGGATCTGATGATAAGCGCGAGCGAGGACGCCATCCTCGTGGAGGCCGTCTCCCACGTGGGAGGAGCCAAGGTAAGGTACAGGAAGCTCATCAGGACCCCGGTGCCCATAGATCCCGACAGGACCGTGGCCAGGCTCACGAACGGGATCCTTCAAATTATAGCTCCTCCCAAGGAGGTGGGGTTCAGGAGGGTGAAGGTGGAGTAGATGGGGGACATGCTCTTCATAAACGTCGCCAAGTACTACGAGAGGATCGAGGCCACTACAGGCAGGCTCGAGATGATAGACTACCTGAAGAAGCTCTTCTTGGAGACCCCACCGGACATCCTCGACAAGGTCGTGTACCTGACCCTCGGGAGCATAGCACCAGCATACGAGGGGGTCGAGCTGGGCGTGGGGGAGAAGCTCCTCCTCAGGGCCCTCTCCATGGCCACCGGCATATCGCAGGACAAGCTCGAGGCCAGGTACCCGGAGCTGGGGGACATCGGAAAGCTGGCCGAGTGGGCGGTGGAGAACAAGGTGGCCCAGTCCTTCTTCACCGAGGACCTTACCGTGAACAGGGTCTTCGACACCCTGCGCAAGGTCGCCGAGATAACGGGGGAGAGGGCCCAGGACGCCAAGATAAGACTGCTAGCCGGGCTCTTCAGCGATGCCAAGCCTTTAGAGGCCAGGTACATAGCCAGAATAGTTACCGAGAGGCTCAGGCTCGGGGTAAGGGACATGACCATCCTCGACGCCTTGGCTGAGGCATTCCTCAAGGGAAGGGCCTTCAGGGACAAGCTGGAGAGGAAGTACAACATATTCCCCGATATAGGGAGGATAGCCAAGATAGTGGCCGAGAGGGGTTTCGAGGGGCTGGAGGAGATCAAGCTGACCCTGGGCATACCAGTCAGGCCGATGCTCGCCCAGAGGCTCAGGTCGGCCCAGGAGATAATGGACAAGATAGGACCCAGGGTCTTCGCCGAGTTCAAGTACGATGGCGAGAGGATGCAGATCCACGTGTGGAAGGATGGTAGAGTGCAGATCTTCTCCAGGAGGCTTGAGAACATAACGGATCCCTATCCGGACGTGAGGGAGTTCGTCTCCAGGGCCGTGGAGGGTCACGAAGTGGTGCTCGACAGCGAGACCGTGGCCGTCAATCCGGACACCGGGGAGATACTCCCCTTCCAGGAGCTGATGCACAGGAGGAGGAAGTACGGCGTTGAGGAGGCCATGAGAGCCTATCCGACCGTGACCTATGTGTTCGACGTCCTCTACCTGGATGGAAGAGAGTTGCTGGACGAACCGCTGGAGGAGAGGAGGGACATCCTCCTCAAGCTGTTGAAGGAGAACGAGAAGGCCAGGATAGTGCAGTACGAGGTGATCGATAACGACGTGGAGGAGCTGGAGAGGTTCTTCGAGCACGCAGTGGAGATGGGTACCGAGGGGCTCGTGGTCAAGGATCCCAAGTCCCAGTACCAGGCGGGTACCAGGGGCTGGTCCTGGATCAAGCTCAAGAGGAGCTACATTAGCAAGATGGTGGAGCCCGTAGATCTGGTGGTCGTCGGGGCATTCTGGGGGAAGGGAAAGAGGGCCGGCACCTACGGGGCCCTCCTGATGGCTGCTTACTCGCCGGAGGAGGACGCGTTCAAGACCGTCTGCAAGATGGGATCCGGCTTCACCGACGAGGAGCTGGCGGAGCTGCCCAAGCTGCTGGAACCCTATAAGATAGAGCACAAGCACCCGAGCGTCGTGTCCAATCTAGAGGCCGATGTCTGGTTCGTTCCCCAGAAGGTCGCTCAGGTGCTGGGAGATGAGATAACGCTCAGCCCCACCCACACGTGCGGATGGGGCAAGGTGAAGAGGGACGCCGGGCTGGCGATAAGGTTCCCCAGGTTCATGGGATGGAGGGACGACAAGGGACCCCAGGACGCCACGACGGAAGAGGAGATAATCCAGATGTACAAGATGCAGTTAACAACTGTTACGGAAGAAGAGGAACAGAAGTCTTCTATTTCCGAAAAAGATGAAGAATAATCATTTTTATAAACTTTAAACTTTTTGGATCTAGCGAGACCACCTGCTGCTTAGCTTGTTTCTAACTAGTTAATAGTAATCGGTCTGAGGCAGCGCTACTATTCCATTATTCTACCTCTCGAGAAACACCACCACTTGCTACCATGCTACCTTCCTTGGGATCACTATAGTTGTTAGTTGGCGAGATGCTTCCATAAACTACGATCATGTTTCAGGATGAGATTTTGGGGTAATATGGCTGGGAAGGTTCCCTATTCATTTGAGAGAACTCACCTCATGAATTTACTAGTATTGAGGTAGGGATGACATTAGGCAAGTGCATTTCATTGGGGTGGTGGCATTAATGCCACCACCTCACCGAACATAGGAGTCCTACTAACTGGTTAGTAACAGCCTCGAGCATGCTAGTAGTAGGTTAGTGGTGGATTACCCGCGCGATCAGATACCTCGGTAAGCTTTTTCCCTCCTCTCTATGAGGAGGACATTCACCCTTCTGTCGTCCCAAAGGATCTCATATATCACTCTAATATCTCCTATCCTGACTCTGTAAGTATCGATATGCCCTTTAATCTTCTTGACATCATAATATTCGGCTGGTACTGGGTTCTCCCTCATGAGTAGGAGTAGCTCGGTTATCCTTCGTCTATAAGAGCTGGGTAGCTTTTCCAAGGATTTCTTGGCCCGTTTCGAGATAAAGACCTGGAACATCTACTCATCCATCTCCTCCAAGTCCTCTAGTCTAAAGAATGAACCCTCAGCAATCTCCTTCCTAGCTTCCTCGAGTTCTTTCTTCTCTTCTTCACTTAACTCCTCCTCTGGAAGGAGTGCTGCTCTTAACCTGAGTAGCTCTAGCTTGATGGAGTCCAGCTTCTCAAGGAGGAGCTTGAATTGATCCTCAGTAATTGCGGCGCTCATCTTCATCCACACGATCTAATGGTTCCGAATTAAATAATATGCTTCTTCCTCAATTCACTTGTCTCCTTTTTCAGCCATCTTCTCAGGGTCATGGGCCTGAATCTCCCTAACTTACCCTCTCTCCCTGGCTTCACCCAGATCCAAGCTTTTTCTCGATCTGATCAATGCTTCAACGTAGTAATCGGTCTGAGGCAGTGCTACTATTCCATTATTCTACCTCTCGAGAAACACCACCACTTGCTACCATGCTACCTTCCTTGGGATCACTATAGTTGTTTGAAAGTAAGACGCGTCCACCAGCCTAGCTAAGATCACGTTTCAGAGCGAGGTCCGGGTGCGCGGTGCTCCCTAGCCCGATGAAGTGAACTAATATCCTCTAATTTAACTGAGGCAGGCA
>JALWYH010000006.1 GCA_027078475.1 Thermoproteota archaeon | reverse complement strand
CCGGTTATCAGCCGGGCGCTCTGACCAGTCTGAGCCACGGGCCCAGTGGACCGGGGGGGACTTGAACCCCCGACCTCCGCCTTGCGAAGGCGGCGCGCTACCAACCTGCGCCACCGGCCCCAGTGACCAGATGCGCCCCCCATAAATAAAATTTTGCGATCGGGGATCAGTAATCCCTCAGTTCGTATCGGAGGACCGCCGCCACGCCACCCAGGGCCTTGAGCTGCATGCCCCATTCGGTACCGGAGGAGATCACGTATATCTCGGCTCCGCTCTGCTTTCCCATCTCCCCCAGGTGCTCTATTATATCCACCTCCTCGATCTCGTAGACGGTGCTGCCGCAGTTGGGACACTGCCAGCCAGCGAGTGAGGCTTCCCTGTCCTTTCTCACGATCCTCTGCTCCTCGTAGCCGCACTGGGCGCATCTTATCTTCACCTTCTTCACCGGTATGTCCTCCAGAACTAGGACCTTCTCGACCGCCCCCGCCTCCAGGGCCCTCTCCACCTCGTTTATCCCATAGGCAACCCTGCCCGGCTCCTTGGCTAGCAACCTGAATACCTCCTCGACCAGCGCCTTCTCCTTGTACAGGGAGGACTCCTTCAGCAGATCCTCCGCCTTCATGACCAGCTCCCTCACCCCCTGCTCCTCGGTATAGGAGAGAGGTATGTTGGCGATCACCTTCTTCTGGAGCCTGTAGTCCAGGAAGTTGCCCTCCTCGAACTTCTCCCTCGCGTCACCCGGTCCCCCTATGATTATTCCCTCCAGCTCATCCTCCAAGGGCAGGAGGGCCTCGTTGGCTCTCTTTCCCAATCTCTTGAAGAAGTCGTGCACCCTCTCTTCCCTTATCCTCTCGAACCTCCTCTGGGACTGACCTCCGGCGCTGTGCTTCGGGGGTATGTCCGAGGACACCCAGTCCACTATCCTGTAGTTGGGCCCCCTGAGCACCGCTATGACCCCGCCTCCCCTGTCCATCACTATCAGGCCGTAGGCCTTCTTCTCCCTGGCCATATCTTCCAGCGGCTCCACGTAGAATTCGTGGTCGCAGATGTACTGGAAGGATCTGACCGGCTCGGGGGGCTCTATGACGTAGATCTCTATCTTCTCGGTGCCCCTGTCCTTGCCTTGGGGTATGGCCCCGCAGAAGATCACGAGCCCGTGCTCCGGAACCCTCCTGTAGAGCTTGAGCCTCTGTATTATGCTCTCTATGGCGCTCTGAACGTTCTTCCTGGTAAGCTTGTCCTTTATGTTGCTGGCTTGGTCGTACTCGTCCCTGAGGTATTTTATCACATCGTAAACGTTTCTTCCCGGTGGTATGTATAGGGAGATGAGCTCGGTCCCCCTCCCCCTCTTATCCTTCAACTCCTTTATCAGCTTCCTGAACTCGTAACGCTCGTATGTAAGGGACAAACTTTTTCACCCTCGATGGGGACAGGTGGTATCCGACTTAAAAAACTCCACCGGGTGTAATACGGTGCCTATGCAGGTGGTGCTCTTCGAGGATTCGATGGTTCCCGACATCTCGCCGCTCACGGACCTGACCCCCATGCAGAGCATCGTCGTGGGGGGCGCCAAGCAGTTCGAGAGGATCGACAGGTGGATGGGGGTCAGGACCAGGTGGCTTGTGAGGGAGGGATTCGAGGGAAAGGTTCCTGGTGATAGAAGGCCGGACTTCGGGGATCCGGCCCTGCTCATCAACGCGCGCCTGTCCTCGCCTGAGCCCATCCCCAAGATCAGGGATCTTGAACTAGGAGAGGCCTTGGTGAGCGAGGGCCAGGTGATGGCGGCTAGAACTAGGTCGCTGGATTACGACGACTGGAAGCAGCTGGTGAAGGGAGACGCCGGGGCATTCAGGATCAGGCCCTGTGACTCGCATCTCATCTCCTCTCCCTGGGATGTGTCCCCCACTGCCGTGATCATGCGGCTCTCCCAGGACCTGATGGAGCTCTCCCCCTCCCCGGGCAGGGTTCCAGGGGAGGCCAGGATTCTGGGCAAGTACCCGATCAGCTTCCCGGAAGAGCTGGATCTCCTCGGTCCGGTGACCGTTGATGCGAGGGAAGGTCCCGTGATCATAGGAGAGGGCGTTCAGATAGAGCCCTACGCCTACCTCAAGGGACCCCTCTATCTGGGACCCCGGACCGTCGTGGTGACCGGCTCTAGGGTGGCCGGCAGCTACATCGGGATGCAGGGAAGGATAGGAGGGGAGATCACCACCAGCGTGATATCGGACTTCTCCAACAAGTACCACCTGGGATTCTTGGGCCACAGCTACGTCGGCAGGTGGGTTAACATAGGGGCTGGATCGATAACATCCAATCTAAAGAACACCTACGGGGAAATCAAGGTAGGAGGATCGCCGACGGGTTTGAGCAAGGTTGGCGCGTTCATAGGAGACCATGCTAAGCTCTCCATAGGCACCCTCACTTACGCGGGTGTGAGGGTGGGACCGGCCTCTCACCTGCACGGCTTGGTGCACGAGGACGTCCCGCCCTTCACCATATACGCGAGGAGCCTGGGTTGGGGTCTCTTTGAGCTAGACCTTGAATCGGCCATCAGGACATACAGGAGGATGGCTCCACGCAGGGGCGTGGATCCCGATCCTGTGGAGGAACAGCTGCTCAGGAGGCTCTTCCATGAGACCGAGCCCCTCAGGAGAAGCAAGGGGGTCAAGAAGGGTAGGCTGGTCGTGAGATAGAGCCGGGTGGGGGATTCGAACCCCCGTCTACGGGTCTGCAGCCCGCTGCCTGAACCGCTCGGCCAACCCGGCCCCATATCCCATGGCTGGACCACCGTAATAAGTTTTGTTGCGAGTCAAGGTTATAAATGGGTTGGCCTACCCTAGTGAGTGGGGCCCGTAGCTCAGCAAGGATAGAGCGGCGGCCTCCTAAGCCGCAGGTCGGGGGTTCGAGTCCCCCCGGGCCCGCCATGTGCGGCCGTAGTCTAGCCTGGATAGGATGCCGGCCCCCCAAGCCGGCGACCCGGGTTCAAATCCCGGCGGCCGCACCATTCTCGAATTTCACTTGCATGCTGCAGAATCAGTGCGGGGGGAGGGATTCGAACCCTCGCGGGCCTGATGCCCACCAGCTCCTAAGGCTGGCGCCTTGGACCTATCTCGGCCACCCCCGCCCGCTCTCTATTCTGGAGCCGGGGATATTTAACTGTATTCCCGACTTTCATCAAGCTAGTATACTCCTCACCAGCCTCGGTATCTCGAGTGGCTCCCTCAACTGGTGGAACCTGCCATTGCTCAGCCTAGCTAGGTCTCTGCAGAATCTGGCACCTCTGCTCATCCTTCCTCCGGTGTAAATCACGTGAAGCTGCCTCATCCTCGAGGCTACCCTCCTGGGATCATCCCCTACATTGTGCTCCCCGTCCGTTATCAGTATGAACTTGGGATTGACCATGGACTTGGACTCCTCAAGTGCCCTGGCAAGGCCGTCGGCTATGTTTGTGTACCCCAGCGGAACAAGATCTAGGATCCTCTCCACCACCTCCACGGATTCCCTCCTCTCTCCAGCTCCCTTTATCAGGAAAGCCTCACTGTTGAACCCGATCACGGAGTATCTTCCCTTCCTGACCCGATGAGATATTAGAGCGGCCATGGTTGCCGCACTCAGTATCTTCCTTCCGGACATGGATCCACTCGAGTCCACTATCACCACGGCCGAGTACTCCCTCTTCCTCCTGTCCAGGCCCACCACATCGCTGTAGTCCAGCTCTTCCACCCTCTTGCCCCTCTCAATGAGCCGCTCTATCGTCCCCTCAACGTCGAAATCCATCCCCATCTCATAGGGAACGCTAGATCTTCTGTCCTCCTCAAGATTGCCCCTCATGCCCCTCGCGGCCAGATTGATGACGGCCTTGGCCACGAGCCTCCTGAACAGGCTCCTGGCCCTTCTGTTCAACTTCCACCTCACTTGCCTGTACAGCCTCACCGCCGCCTCGGGATCCCTCTCCAACGAGGATACCAGCTTGGGGGAGAAGGCCCCCTCGGACATGACCCTCGCTACAACTATCTGGCTGTAACTGGATACCTTCAGCAGGCCCTCTAGGTCCCCCTCCATCATGTAGTACTCCGCGGCTCTCCTGAGGGCGTCAAAGTCCACTGAGGACTCTCTGAAGCCAGGTAACCCCTTGATTCTCTGATATTCAGTCATCGGAGCCGCCACTGGCTCCTCGAATGTTAGAAATCCCCTCCTCCTAGGATCGTTCTGACTATCTCCCTGATGAGGGTTTCCTTGTCGGAGGAGGCATCCCTCAGCTCTATCCTCTGCGGGAGGACCATCAGAGCGGCTTTATACCATCTCTCCCCGTCCCCCCTAAGCATGAGTGATATCTCCGCGAGATCGATGGATGACCTTATAGAACCTCCCCTGAGGATGCTGGGGTGCTCCCTCGTCCTCCTCACTATGTCCACGCTCACCTCGGCGGTCTCATCGTCGACTTCCGGCACGTGCCTCCTGACTATTTCAATCTCCTCCTCTTTTTCAGGATATCCCAGCCGAATGAGGACGAACCTATCCCTCAGAGCCTCGGAGAGCCTCAGAACTCCCACATCCTCCTCCGGGTTCTGGGTCGCTATGATCTGGAACCCCTCCTTCGCCCTCAACGTGCCCAGATGGGGTATGTGAATGAGACCCTCGTCCATCACGGGCAGGAGGGCATTTTGTGCTGATTCCGGGAGCCTGTTCAACTCGTTTATGAAGAGAACGGATCCACTGGTGGCTGCTCTTGTGAGGGGGCCCGGCACGAAGGCCTCCTCCACGTAACCCCTCTTGAGCACGAGCGGAGGATCCCAGTACCCGATCAGCTTACTCTCATTTAGCCTCTCGTCCCCGTCTATCCTGATGAAGTTCTTGGACAGGTACTCGGCTATCGACTTGGCGAGCAGGGTCTTGCCCACCCCCACCGGACCCTCGAGCAGGACGTGCCTCCCACTCCTGACGGCCACCAGCATCCTGAGCAGCTCTTCTCTCCTGCCCACGATGCCGAAACGCTGACCTATCCCCTCAACCTCGCCCAGCAGACCCTTTACCAGCATGCTCCTATCGTTAGTAAACCGGCCGATCTGGAATATTAAGTTGCATCACCACCAGCCCGCGACACCAGTCTAGATTGGCATAACGGCCGCCATTCCAGAAAAACATACTAACTATTTTATCCAGCTATCAATGAACTTGCTGACTATCGCGAATACCTCGCTTGCATTTAACTTGGTCGTGTCAACCACCAAGTGGAACGGGGTCAGGTCCCTGCCGAGCTCGAAACCATATATCCTCTTATAGATCCTGTAAGTCTCCTCCTCCTTGACCTTTATCCTTTTTATAGCCTCATCCAGGCTTATCCTGTCCCTTCTAGCCACTCTCATTGCTCTCACTTCCAGATCAGCCTTCAAAAATATCTTGATGCATGATTCCGGGTCAAGGAGGTAGGCCATGGTCCAGGAGTCCAGCACGTACCCTCCCTCGGAGGCCAAGGCCATGAGCCTCCTATCGACCTCCCTGTCCAGCTCGGGATTGGAGAGCCTCTCGGCCATGGCCTTGCTTGCCGACTCCCTCTCCCACCACCCGGGATCTCTCAGGCTCTCCTTACCTCCTATAATCTCCTTTAGTATATCCCCTCCAGATACCCTCCTCAATCCGTACCTCTCCACGAGCCTCCTGGCCAGCGTGCTCTTACCGCTTCCCGTGAGGCCGGATAAACACACATTGAACCTCTTCCTCGCCAATACATCACCCTCTAGACCTCGATCAGGGGCCACTCCACCTCATCTATCCTCCACTGCGGCCTTATTGAGGACTCGTCTATGACATCGGCCCTCCCTATCCTATAAGAGAGTATCGCGGTCCAGGCTATCATGGCTCCGTTGTCCCTGACCAGCTCGACTGGAGGAACCTTGAGCTCGACTCCCCTCTCCCGACACATTATCTCGGCCTTCTCCCTCAGCCTGGGTGACGCTGCCACCCCTCCCACGAGGAGCAGTTCTCCCTTCCCGCTAAGAGCCAGGGCCCTCTCGGCCACCTCCACGGTCATGGAGAAGGCCACCTCCATGAAGCTCCACACAACGTCCTCTATCCTCTCCCCTGCCCTTATCCTCCTCAGGGCCTCGGTCAGGAGTCCGCTGAAGGAGAGGTCCATTCCCTTGACCGTGTAGGGGAGCTCTATCCACCTCCCCCTCATCCCATCCAGCTTCGGACCCGCCGGGAAGGCGAGACCTATCTCCCTTCCCAGCTTGTCCTGGGCATTGCCGAGTCCTATGTCCAAGGTCTCTCCGAGGACCACGTATCTCCTCCCGTTGTGAGTTATGACCTGAGTGTTCCCACCCGAGACATAGAGTACGACGGGATCCCTACTCCCCGTGACCTTCCTTCCTATCTCCACGTGGGCGAGGGGATGATTCACGCCGACCAGCGGCTTCCCATACCGGAGAGCCAGCGATCTGGCCACGAAGGCCCCCACAAGGAGGGCTTGACCTATACCAGGACCCCTGGAGTAACCTACGATAGAAACATCCTCGATACCTGTGCCCGCCTCCTCTAAGGCCTCCCTGATGACTTCAATTGCCACCCTCGAGTGATGCTCCGCCAGCTCGTGAGGTTTCATTCCTCCCGTGGGGGATCTGTAGGAATCCCATACGTTGGACAGCACCTCCCCTCCGGACGACACGACCCCGGCCCCGAAGGTGTGGGCCGTGGACTCTATTCCCAAGGCCACTATCTCTTCCTCTCCTCGTAGGCCTTCAGTATCACCTCGAATGGAACATCACCTTCCCTGATCAGGATGGGCCTCCCTCCTGTCAGGTCGACCACGGTAGACGGCCGGCTCGGTGGAAGGATCCCGTAATCCAGCAGGAGATCCACGCGTATTTCTCTGGCGACTTCTCTAGGATCCCTCTTGGGTGGCGATCCGGATCTGTTGGCACTGGTGGCCGTTACCGCCCTGCCGAAGGACCTTATTAGGCGCAGGGTTATTCCGAGGTTAGGGATCCTGACACCCACGGCCTTGGGATTGACTACATCGGGTACCCTGTCCGTCTTGGGCAGTATAAAGGTCACCTTACCCGGCAGGAAGGCCCGAACCAGCTCCCTGCTGATATCGTCCAGCACCGCGTACCTCTCGAGCATCTCGAAATCGCTCACCGCTATGGTCAAAGGCTTGTCCCTGCCCCTGCCTTTCACCTCATATACCTTCAAGACCGACCCCTCGTTCTCAGCATCCGCCCCCAGTCCGTATACCGTGTCTGTGGGGTAAACCACTAACCCCCCGGAATCCCAGACACCTACCACCTCCTCCACGCAGGCGTCATCACACCCTCCTCTTACGTCCAGCCACCTCACGGGGATCAGAGGGATGAAACGATTTAATAATCCTCCTGTCAGGGTCCCAGCGATGGGAATGGATGAGGAGCAGCTGGAAACCTACTTGAAACTCGGCGAGGAACACTCCCGGATACTCGATGCTGTGAGGGGAAGGATAGCTCCCGGTGTGGGGGTCCTCGACCTAGTGGAGGGGTCGGAGGAGATGGTGAGGGAGGGTGGTTACTCCCCCGCCTTCCCCACGAACCTGTCCATAAACGAGGTAGCGGCCCACTACACGCCATTTCCCGGAGATAATCTCAGGATTCCCGGGGGTGCCGTCGTGAAGCTGGACATGGGGGCTCACGCCTCTGGATTGATAGTGGACGCCGCCCGCTCCGTTGCCCTAGATGAGAGATATGAGGAGATGGTTCAGGTGTCCAGGGATGCCTTGGACAGGGCCGTGGAGAGGATGATCCCCGGGAACAAGATCAGGGACGTCAGTGAGGTGATATACGATACCATAGTGTCAGCTGGTTACAAACCCATCCACAACCTCACTGGGCATCTGATAAGGGAGTACAGGCTCCACGCCGGGGTGGATGTTCCCAACGTTCCAGCGGGAAGGAGCATGCGCTACAGGATAGAGGTGGGAGACGTGTTCGCGATCGAGCCGTTCGTGACCCTGCCCGAGGCTAGGGGATTCGTCGTTCCCTCGGGGGAGCCCCTGATATTCTCCCTTCCCCCCAAGAGGAGAAGGACTAGGGATGAGATGGAGAGGAGAATACTGAAGATAGCGGAGAAGAAGTTTGGAACACTCCCCTTCTGCGAGAGGTGGCTGTTCAGGGAGCTGGGCCATAGGGTGAACCACGCCCTGTCTAGGATGGCCAAGAGGGAAATCTTACTCTCCTATCCCCCATTGGTGGAGGTCTCAGGCAAGGTCGTGGCCCAGTACGAGGACACGGTCCTCGTCACCGGGGACGGACCCGTGAGGCTCACGGGAGAGAGGGGGTGAAATTGAGGAGGAAGGCGAAGGGGGCCAGGGCCGAGAGGGATCTCTTGGACAAGCTATGGAGGAACGGGATCGCGGCTGTGAGGGTGGCCGGGAGCGGATCCTCTGGTCATCCGGCCAGCGATGTGATAGCTGGCTACAGGGGAAGGATAGCCGTCATAGAGGTGAAGACCACCTCCAAGGAGACCGTGTACATTCCATCGGAGGAGGTGGTCTCCATGAAGAGGCTGGCCGACCTGCTCGGGGGAGAGTGCTGGTTCGCCGTGAAGTTCTCCTCCGACAGGGGGAAGTTCTACATACTCAGGATGGACGATGCCAGGGAACTCAACTCCGGATCAGTGGCAATAGACCTGAGCATCGCAAGATCTAAGGGCCTATCGATCGAGGAGTTCGCTAGGGCCATCAGGGCTTGAACCACGTCATCTTGTAGCTCACCACGTGCTCTCCCGAGACCAGGGAGACTATCAGATCCTTCCTGACCGAGGTTGCCACCCTGCCCGACCTTATCAGGTCCACGGGGCGTACCCTCTCCCCAACTGAGCCCGCCACGCACAGGTAGGGAGCGTGCTCCAGGCCGGGACCTCTCTCGTAGACCAGGAAGTCCGCTCCGTACTTGGATCCTGCCTTCGGAACGTATCCTAGATCCCTCCAGTACCTGAAGACCCTCTCCCTCAGTTCGGACCTCTCCCTGACCTCCGAGAAGATCCTCCTCAGTTCATCCAGACTCAGGATCCTGCCATCGTAGGTCTCCACCTTGAGCTTTTCCTTGGCTGAGAGATATAGGGCCTCTATGAGCGGGAGCTGGAGGGGTTCCTCATACACCTCGAAGGGTTCCGGCTTGTCCACCCCGAGAGGATGGCCCCAGAATCCCTTGGCGTACAGAACGCCGGCCTTCTCGTCGAACACTATGACCCTGTCCCCGACCAGCGTTCCCACGAGTTCAGGCAGGTCATCCAGCCAGTCAACGGGCCTCCCATCTGGGATAAAGTTCTGGGTCCTGTAGTAGGTGACGTTCATCTCGTCATCCACCACGGCTAGGACCAACCCCTTCCTCAGCTTGGCCACCTTCTCGACGGTGTCCAAGATTAGCTTGTGGGGCACGGGCCTGTCCTCCGACAGGGGAAGGACCAGGAACTTCGCGGCCGCCTCTCCTATCTTAGCACCTTTAGGATAGAGTCTGAGGAAATCGGTTGATCTTTCGTACACAACGAGTCTATCCCTCCTCCTCAGGTCGCTGTAGACCACGTACTTCAGGAAGGATCCGGGCTCATTCACGAACAGCCTCATCAGGTCTCTGAGGCCGATCTCCCTGCCCCTCTCATCAACTACCCTGATCCTTCCCCTCCAGACAAGGAAAGAAGCTTCCAAAGGATGGAGTTCGAGCCTGCCATCCACCAATTCTCCATATCCCTGCCTGTAGAGCTTCTCGACCTGCTCGGCGAGGTAAACCATGCCGCTCTCCAGTTTCCCCTCCACGGGCATCCCAATCATCCCTCTAGATCCAGCCTCCTTTCGAGTCCCTCGAACAGGGATGTCAGGACCTCCTTAGCCAGATCGAACCCTATCTCCGGATCCTTTCCCTTCCTCACATGATCAACGAAGTATGACAGCTCACCCTGCAAGGGTTCCCTCCTCCTTATCCTTGGCTGCTCCACCCTCTCGGCCGACTCTATTCTCACCACCTGATCGGGGTAGCTGAGGACAAGGCTCCCCTCATCCCCCATGATCAGGGCCTCCCTTATCCCCGATGGAGTGAGCCAGTTGGTCTCTATCGTGGAAACGACGTTTCCAGGGAATCTGGCCAGGAATATGGCCAGATCCTCCCCCTCCCCCCTCTCCAGCAGGTTGGCGGTGTACGAGGAGATTCTCGACGGGGGGGCGCCCACCATGTGATGCTGCACGTACATCTCGTGAATGGCCAGGTCGAGGGAGACCCCTATCCTCCACCCAATGCTCTTCTTTGGAAGCCTGCCGACCCTCCTGGACCATATGGAGAGCAGGGTGCCTATCCTGCCCCCCTCCAGTAGGGACTTGGCCGTCGAAACTGCAGGATTGAAGAGCTCTATGAAGCCCGGCATGAAGAGGCCGCTGGCCCTCCGGACCAAGCCCTCGAGTTCCCTCAGCTCCTCCTTGCTTACCACCACCGGCTTCTCGACCAGCACGGAGGCACCGGCCTCCAGCGCATCTCTTGCTGCCTGAAACAGGTACTGGGGAGTCACGGCCACGCTCACGGCGTCCAGGGATTCTTTCCGGATCATCTCCTCTATTGACGTGTAATAGTTCACGTGGTACGCCTCAGCAAGCCTTCTTGCATTTTCCTCTACCACATCCATGACCGCCACCAGCTGGGCGTCGCTAACGGTCCTGTATACCCTGGCATGGGCCGATCCGAACCATCCGCATCCCACAACGCCTACTCTCACAGGCAAGCTCGATCCCGTTAGGTATATTTCTTAGCCCATAAAAAGGGACCGGTGTGATTGGTCGATGGGGAGCGGCCGAGTCACGGGCTTTCTCAGGCTATTCCGGCCTAAAAACGCCGTGATGTCTGTCATAGGAGTCCTAGTTGGGTGGCTGAACGTGACCACCTCCCTCGGCCCGGACCTGCTCCTAGCCTGCGCTGTTCCACCCCTCATTTTAATGGCGGGTAATGCGATCAACGATTACTTCGACGCCCCCATCGACATGGTGAACAAACCTGAGAGGCCCATACCCTCGGGGATGGTTTCCCCGGCGGAGGCCCTCTCATCATACCTCGTGCTGTCCCTCCTGGGGGTCCTCCTCAGCATTCCACTGGGGCTGGAGGAGTTAACAATAGCCTCCTTCTTCGCTGTCTCCTGGTACGTGTATGCCAGATGGCTTAAGGGGATCGGTCTCCCGGGAAATATCTTGGTAAGCCTCGGGGTGGCATTCACACTCATATTCGGCGGGTTGGCGGCTGGGAAGCTGACTTCAAAGGTGATTCTCTTCTCAACGATCGCCTTCACATCCAATCTGGCCAGGGAGGTCGTCAAGACGGTGGAGGATCTGAGGGGAGACTCCCTCCATGGTCTGAGGACGGTGGCCATCGTGCTGGGCCCGAGACGCGCCGGAGTTTACGCCTCCACCCTCTGCATCCTGTCTGCGCTGCTCACCCTGCTTCCCCTCGCCGCCGGACTGACCGGTCCGGCCTATCTGATCCTCACAGTACTTATATCGGTCCCACTACTCCTCTACGCCGCTCATTCGTCCCTGAAAATGAATGAGAGAGAGGCCAGGAAGCTGAGCGGCATTCTGAAGATCTCAATGCTGCTTGGAACCCTTGGAATGCTCTTGGATCCGCTCATCCGATGGACCTGAGCAGGCTTCTCCTCTCTAGGACCCCCATCACTCTGTCTCCATTCTTCACGACGGGCAGGGCGGGAAGACCCGAATCTATGAAGAGGTCTCTCGCCTCATTCAGTGGGACGTACCCTCTGATCCTCCTAGGGGCCTCGATCATCACATCCTCCACAAGGATCTTCCTCACCACGTTATCCATGCGAACGGGCTCCACATTCTCCCTAACATCCAGAAATGCCTTGGCAAGGTTTCTCTCAGTCACTATTCCAACGAGCCTTCCTCCCTCAACCACCGGAAGTATCCTCGCTCCCCTCTCCAGCATTATGCTCCTGGCGTGGACTATCCTCTCATTGGGCATTATCCTCGGATGATCTTCCTTGACCAGCTCCCTTATGCTCCCATCTGAGTTTAGGGACCTGATGAGGTCGGTCTCAGTCACTATTCCAACGAGCCTTCCTCCCTCAACCACCGGAAGGGATCCTATCCCCTCCCTGAGCATGATAGCCACGGCCTCCCTGACGGAGGTCTTGGGCTCCACGGTGATCGGGGGTTCGGTCATCAGGGCGCTCACGTATATCCTCCTAGCCGGTATCCTCTCGAACCTCGATGAGCCGAGACCCTCCATGACGTCCCTCACGCTGATTACGCCCACCACCCTGTCGCCCGAGGTGACTACTAGGTGGTTCACATCGTTCCTTTCCATCAGATCGAGGGCAACCTCTACGGTCACACCCTTGTCCACGGTCACCACAGACCTCCTCATCACATCCGAAACCCTGTCACCCCCATGCATTGGCCACACCCCTCACTAGGGCCTTCTTATCCACCACTCCCACTAGATTCCCGCCGTCGAAGACCGGGATGGCGCTGACCCCCCACTCGATCATGAACCTGGCGGCCTTGGCGGCGTCCTCCTCCGGGTTTAGCCTGACGTCGATCTCCTTCATGATGTTCCTAGCACTCCTGACCCTGACATCGACGCTCCTCCTCCCGGTCCGGGATGGGATCAGCACGTATTTCTTTGCGAGACTGGGCTCCCAGAGGGCTATGTCTCCCTCGGTTATCATTCCAACGTAATTGCCGTTCTCCTCAACCACCAGAACCCTGCTGCCCCCAGCAATGAGCTTGGCGACCTTCTTCAGGTTCGTGTTAGGGGATATTACCTGGTAGTTCTTCTCCATGAGATCCCTGATCCTGTAAATCCCCTTCATACCATCGGAGAAAAACCTAGACACATCGGTCTCGGTTATGATCCCCGCTAGTGAGGAGTCTTTGACAACGGGAAGGCCGCCTATCCCTCTCTCACTCATAATCTTCGAAGCAGTGCGGATGAGCTCGTCTGGCCCGATGGTCACGGGATCCCTGGTCATGAATCTCTCCACAAGCGAATTCTCCGGGTTTCTCCACCTCCAGGGAGCCCCTCTCCTCGCTAGGGCCTTGGCTATGTCGATCGCGGTTATTATGCCGACGACCCTATTTCCCTCTACTACGACGAGCCTCCTTATCTTCCTCTCCAGCATGAGATTTCTGGCCCTTCCGAGAGTATCGCGGGGGGTCACGGTGACGACTCTATCGGTCATATAGTCCCTTACCTTCGCCATCAAAATCGAGTACCCCCTTCCTATACTAGGCTCCAACCCTTCTTAGACTTAGCTAGCCTCAACCTCTCGGAGAGGATGAACCATATATGGGGGGCCACCTTCAAGATGTCCCGGGAGGAGACTATTCCGACCACCTTCTCATCCGAGTTGACCACTATGAGCCTCCTGACGTTGTGCTCCACCATGATCCTAGCGGCCTCGTCTATGTCGATGTTGTCCCTGACTATCACCGGCTCTCTTGTCATAACCTCCTCTACCCTCACTTCCTCGGGCTTTCTCCCATCCTTCTTTGCTATATACCTGGATATGAGATCTCTCTCGGTCACTATACCCTTGAGTTTCCCCCTCTCCATGACGACAACCGATCCTATGTTGTGCTCACTCATCAATCTGGCCACCTTGAAGACGGTATCGCGGGGGGTCACGGTGATCAGGTTTCTGTTCATTATCTCGGATACCTTCAGCCTGAACTTTGGCTCATCACCCTTCTCGGGGAGCAATGACCACATATCCATCACTCCACTATCGCGACTTTTCCGGGGGGCAGTGCCCTCACTATATCATCCACGCTCACTTCCACAATTTCCGCCAAGGGTTCTGAGCCTCCGCGTATTTTAATGTTTTCCCGCAGCCAAGCCTCCAGCATATTTTTTAACACCTTTGCGGCCTCTTCCTTGCCGGTAGATCCGGGTTTAAGGCATATGGAATGGAGGAACGGGGCGCCAGGGGGCGCCGCGGTCAGCTTGATTCCATCCGGCGTCTCCTGAAATCCCACACAGATTTGAAGCCTCACCCTGAGGTAATTTCTCTTTCCAGTTATGTAGAAGCCTCCCTTTGGTAGATACATGCCCGGTGGTGCGTGTCTCGATACTTGGTGACCCCTGACATAATAGACGTCAATTGAGCTAAGACCCTCTCTCCATGCCCTAGAGAACACACCAGCAGCCGTGGCGGCCTGTTGAACCGACTCCTCGTCTGGTTCCTTACCCTCCAGCTTCAACACAACAGCGGACCCTCCCGGTATGTCAGCGTGGAAGAAAAGGTCGTCACTATCAAGGTACTTGGACACTATCTTCGAATTGGTCTGGGCATCCCTTCCTCCTATCACTAGGAAGCCCCCCGACGTGTAGAACCACCTGAATCTCTCGTACCATCTGAGCCTCTTCCTTCTAACAGGTGCCTTGGCCAACTCCCTCTCCTTAGCCTCTCTTCTGAGCGCCTCTAACTTCTTCCTCAGGGAAGATATAGCTCCATCTATCCTCTCGTACTTCTCCTTGAGTTTCTTGGCCCTGCTATAGTAATCTGAGGCGTTCTCCGTGGCTGATCTTATCAGGTCCAGCTGTACATGCTCGCCGTCCAAGTTAAGAACGACCTTTCCCGCCATCCTGTCCACCGAAGCGATCAAGGGCGATGTGTCACCTCTCCTGGCCGCCTTCAAAGCCCCCTCCACTTCCGACAGGTGAAGGTATATCAGATCTCCGATATGCCTGTACCTCTCGGCCCTCTCTCTGTACTCCTCTTTCAAGGATTCCTGCCTCGCGATTTCAGCCTCTAGCGACTTTATCCGAGGATCTTTCTCCTCGTTCCTGGATCCCGACAGGTAATATTGCTGAATCGCCTTCGACAGGGTATCGACGGCAATGCTGGGCAGCTCAAGGTGGCTGAGGGGGAAGGCCGAGAAGTTCACCGCCTCCCCTCCCTCTCCGATGTACACAGTTGGCCTAGCCTCTCCATTAAGGAATGAATAGGCCAGATCGGCCAGCTCATCTATCGAGCCCTCATCCAGCTTGGACCTGAGATCCAGGCCGATGAGGCGAGATACCTCATCAGAGTAAGGCGGGCCCATTCCCAGGTATCCTATAAGAACCTTCCAGAGTGGGACCCCATCTCGCAGCCCCATCTCTAGAGCGGCAAGTATGCTCTGCCTATCCTCGGGATCCAGCTCCACACCTAGACCACCAGGGGGGCGGTAAATCTCCCCAGGCCTGATCGACCTCTCCCTGAATTCGGCCCTCTTGTATGGGAGGACTATCTCTTCTCCTTTGGTTAGCACGACATTTCCTCCTCCGAAGAGTTCCACAATGAGATTGAATCCCCCAGCGGATATTCTGAATATCCTCTCTATCCCGAACTGATCTATGCCATCTATCCTCCTCCCCTCCAAGTGCTTCCTAAGCGCCATGACGAAGGGAGGGGGGGTTTGAGGCTTCGGCCACTTTAGATCCGTGAGGAAAACGTATCCATCGAGATCCACGATCAGCTCTCTCCTTCCTTCCAGCCCAGGGTAGAACACAAGCGAGACAACCCTCTCTTCAAGCATGTAGATCTTTCTGATGATCTTGCCCTCTAGAGGAGATAGCTCCCTGATCAGATATCTTAAGTCGAGGCCGGTGATCTTCCTCTTCCTTCCCATACCTCCTCTCCCACGCCAGCTCCCTTTATATATTCGATTGACTACTGAGGCATGATGAAGCCAAAGCACAAGGTCTACTACTTCAGGGTGGCCCTATCCTCCCTCGTGGGGCTTGTGAGCGGCATCGCTGGACTATCTCCTATGGAAGGATTGAGTTTATTCCTCCTGGCCTACTTCCTCGTCACGCCCATCTCACTGAAGCTCTGGGGCAGTAAGCTGAGGGATGCCGGTCTGATGAAGCTCTACAGGGAGGCACTAGGCTCCTCCTTCATGGCTCTACTCCTTGTCTGGACCCTAGCCATAAATCTAGCCGGATCAGGAGTGGTAATCTATGTTGTCAGGACCTCCCAAAGCGGTATATACCCGATCCAGACCGTTGACGGTAGGGTGGTGGGTCCCGACGAGAGGCCCCTCGCCGGGTATAATGCCGTCATGCTGAACCTGTCCGGGCGGAACATCAAGGACATCTACGTTGGATCCTACGCAAGGGCCTCTAGCGAGACTGAGGTGGTGCTGGGACACACAAAGGTCCGTCTATCAGGCACCTCTGTGCACCTTGAAGGTGAGTACAACCTGTCGATCAAATCTGACTATGAGAGGATGAAGCGGCTCTTGGGAAACCTCACCGTGTACATCAACGGCACCCTTGTTATCAACGGCACCGTCAGACTGGCCCCTGGCGAATCCCACATGGCTGTACATGGTCCCACCGTAATGGTTGTGGAGAACTCCGCTCCCGGCACGCTCACGGTGGAAATAAACTCGACTAGGGAGGCCATATCCAGCTATCCCCTATCCGTCTTCATAAGCTCGGTACATGAGAAAGATGAGCACCTATTCGTGTTCGACGCTGTAAAACCCTTCTGGAAGACGAGAACGGCGAGGGTGGATGACAACAGCTACGTGGTGATCCTGCCCCCGGGGTGATACCTTGGGCAGGCGGCTGATAGATGTGGAGGCCGATATCGGATTCGAAGTCTGGGCTCCCGATCTCAACTCCCTCTTCGAGGAGGCCGCCCTCGCCATGTACGAGATCATGGTCGACGTCGAGAGGGTGGATCCATCCATGGAGAGGGAAGTTGAGCTGAAGTCCGATGACCTCTCCCTCCTACTTCATTCTTGGCTTTCCGAGCTCCTCTACATAACGGATGTGGAGGGACTCGTGTTCTCAAAATTCGAGGCGACGGTGAAGCGCGATGACAGGGGAGCCGAGCTCAGGGGAAAGGCCTGGGGGGAGCCGGTCGATCCAGTTAAGCACAATCCCAAGACGGAGGTCAAGGCGGTCACGTACTACAAGCTGAGGGTCGAGAGGAAGGGGGACTACTGGAGAGCCGTGGTCGTTCTGGATCTCTGATCCAAATCCCCCATGTTAGGTTCGCCATCAGAGGAAGTCCGTTCCACTGGAGAGCTCATCTCCCATACCAAACTTTAATAAACCCCAAGCTGGTCTTGTGTTGGAAAGTTAACGGGGTGCTAGTAATGCCTAGGAGACATGGTTCACTGCAGTTCGCTCCCCGGAAGAGGGCTAGAACCCAGAAGGCAGTCTTCAGATCCTATTCCGAACTTCCATTGGAGAAGCCGACCCTGGCAGCCTTTCCGGGTTACAAGGTAGGGATGATCCACGTGATGATGAAGGAGGATAGGCCCGGGAAGCTCAACATAGGCCAGCCGGTGACCCTTGCCTCCACGGTGGTGGAGTCACCTCCAATAGAGGTGATCGGCTTCAGGCCCTATGAGGGTACCTATCAAGGACTTAAGGCCCTGACTACCGCTATAAAGGTCAAAGGAGATAGCCCGCTTTCCAGAGCGCTCACCTTAGGAAATGGAGTGGATAACTGGGATGAAGCCCTGTCCAAGGTGGAGGACAACAAAGAGAGAATAAAGGAGGTGAGGATTCTAGCATATACCCGGCCGGATCTGGCCGGCATTCACAAGAAGAAGCCCGAGTTTCTGGAAATCCCGGTAAAAGGTGGATCGATTGACGCGAGGCTGGACTTCGCCAAGTCCAACGTAGGATCCCGGATCAAGGTGAACCAAGTGTTCAAGGCGGGTCAGCTCGTGGATGTCACCGCGGTGACAAAGGGGCACGGGTGGCAGGGTGTCGTCAGGAGGTTCGGTGTGGAACTGCTGAGACACAAGGCCGGAAAAGGCAGGTGGAGGGTCGGGAGCCTTGGATCAAGGCATCCGCCATACATAAGCTGGAGGGTACCTAGGGCTGGCCAGACAGGGTATCACAAGAGGACCGAGTACAACAAGAGGATACTCATGATGGGGGATCTCACCGAGGAGGGATCGATAGATGTAACACCCAAGGGCGGCTTCAAGAACTACGGGGTACTGAGGAGCCAGTACGTCGTCCTGTCAGGCTCCATTCCCGGTCCAGCTAAGAGGTTCATCTTCATGAGGCATCCGATCAGACCCAAGTACGACGAACTTCCTGTGCCTGAGATAAGCTATGTCAGCTCTATAGGCTGGTTGAAGAGGTGATTTGATGGTAACCGTCCCTGTTTTCAACCTGAATGGCGAGAGAGTTGGGGAAGTAGAGCTCCCATCCATCTTCAGCACGGAGATCAGGCCAGACATCATAAGGCGCACCTACCTCTCCCAGCTCACGGCTAGAATACAGCCTCAGGGCAGGGATCCGCTTGCTGGTCTGAGAACATCCGCCGAATCATGGGGGGCTGGTCACGGAGTTTCCAGAGTCCCGAGAGTCAAGGGGAGGGGATACCCAGCAGCCAGCAGGGCAGCTAGGGCGGTGATGACGGTAGGTGGGGCCAAGACCACCGCCCCCAGATCTTGGAAGGTCGTCTTGGAGAGGGTCAACAGGAAGGAGAGGAGACTGGCAATACTGTCGGCGATAGCGGCCACTGGCAAGAGGGATCTTGTCCAAGCTAGGCATAGGGTGAACTTAGATAGTGTCCCACTGGTGGTGACGGACGATCTGGAGAGCGTGGCGAAGACCTCGGGCCTGTACTCCCTTCTGGTAAAGCTCGGACTGGGTGAGGAACTCGAAAGAGCCAAGAGAAGATTCAGAAAGATAAGAGCCGGAAGGGGAAAAATGAGGGGAAGGGTGAGGCAGAGAGCTAGAGGCCCTCTCATCGTGTACCTCCACGAGGGCTCTCCGGTGGCAAAGGCGGCCAGGAACATACCCGGAGTGGACGCCGTTGCACTTAGGAACATCAGCGTCATGCATCTGGCACCGGGAGGTATTCCTGGTAGGTTGACCATATGGACCGAGGGAGCGATCCGCTCCTTGGAGGAGGTGATGGGTATTGCCTGATAATAGGAGCTTCGATCCTTTCAGGATATTGAAGGCCCCCATTTCCACCGAGAAGGTGGTGAGGATGATCAACGAGGAGAACAAGTTGGCGTTCTTCGTGGATAGAAGAGCCAACAAGAAGGAGATAAAGAGGGCGGTTGAGGAGGCGCTCGAGGTCAAGGTGGAGAAGGTATGGACTATAATCACGATAGACGGGAGGAAGAAGGCTTACGTGAAGCTCAGCCCCGAGTTCAGGGCTTCGGACATAGCGGCTAAGCTCGGTATAATAGGGTGATGGTATGGGTAAGCGGATACTCGTACAGAGGAGGGGAAGGGGGAGCATACAGTTCAGGTCCAGGGACCACCTTAAGGTGGCCCCAGTGAAGTACCCCCCCCAAGTCGGGGTAGATGGCTCCGTGAGAGGGGTGATAAGGGAGATCCTCCACGAGCCAGGTAGGCACACTCCCATCTCCTTGGTGGAACTCGAGGACGGTACCAAGTTCTACTATGTACCACCCGAGGGAGTCTATGAGGGTCAGGAAATACAGATAGGCCCCGGAGCCGAGATAAGGACGGGAAACGTGCTTCCGCTCTCTGAGATACCAGATGGTACCTTGGTATCCAACGTCGAGATAAGACCAGGAGATGGTGGAAAGCTCGCTAGGAGGAGCGGAACCTACGCACTGGTCTTCTCTCACGAGGGAAACAGAGTGCTTCTCAGATTACCATCCAGAAAGGAGAAGTTTGTGGATGCTAGGTGCAGGGCCACCATAGGGATAGTCGCGGGAGGAGGAAGGATAGAGAAGCCATTCATGAAAGCCGGTTTGAAGTACTACCATGAGAGAACTCATCCCAAGAGGTGGCCCGTTGTGAGGGGAGTGGCCATGAATCCCGTGAGCCACCCGCACGGTGGAGGGTCACACAACAGGCCAGGGAAGCCCACTACGGTCGCCAGGACCGCCCCACCCGGGCAGAAGGTGGGACACATAGCGGCTAGGAAGACGGGAAGGGCGAAGAGAAGGGCCGGTCTGTGAGCCCAACCTTTATTTATGCGACGCAGTATGGGTGACATGTATGTCCTCCAAGGAGTTCAGGTACAGGGGACACACACTCGAGGAGCTTCAGGGCATGACCCTAGATGAACTGGCCGAGCTGATGCCAGCGAGAATACGTAGAACTCTGAGAAGGGGGCTTTCTCCGGAGAACAAGAAGCTTCTGGAGAAGATAAGGAAGTATCGAAGTAAGGGAGTCGACAAGGTGATAAGGACCCATAGAAGGGACATGCCCGTCCTGCCCGAGATGGTGGGTGCCAGACTGGCTGTACACAACGGCAAGGAGTTCGTAGAGATAATGGTAATCCCCGAAATGATTGGACATTACTTGGGGGAGTTCGCGATGACCAACAGGATAGTTAGGCACGGGAAACCCGGAAAGGGAGCCACAAGATCAAGTAAGTTCGTGCCCCTCAAGTAATACGAATTCCCCCCAGCCACGCCCTTCTTGGCCCACCTTCATCTTTATCCAAACCTTTTATACCACCTGAGCATCCTATTCACTTGGCAAAGTTTGGGCCGGGGTGGCCGAGCCAGGACCAAGGTGCCCGCCTTGAGAGCGGGTGGCCCTCCGGGCCGCGAGGGTTCGAATCCCTCCCCCGGCGCCTCCTCCAAATTATACTGAGTTCATGATCCTCTCAAAAGAAGATGATCCTCTCGCTCCCATCCCCTTGAAGATTCAGACCCGAGGAGGCAACTATAATAGCCGGAAGCCAACCGTCTAAAACGATTGAAAGGAGATGATGGACAGAATCAGGTCGTGAGCATGACTATGCTTATCTTCACATCCTCAGGTACTGTGACACCCATTATGCTCCTTATATACCTCTCATCAGGGTTGGGGATGTCTATTATGCGTTTATGGATCCTCAATTCGTACTTATCGTACCTGTTAGTGCCCTCCCCTGAAGGGTTCCTTAGGGAAGTCACCCTAAGCCTCTTGGTCGGGAGCGGTATCGGTCCCTTGACCCGAACACCCATCTTCTCGGCCATGTCCTTGAACATGCGGCTTACCTGATCCAAGCTTCTGGGATTCGTGCTGACCATCTCTATCCTGAGTACCTCAGGCATTTTACCACCACTCACAGGAGTTCCGCATGGCTAAATAAAAATGATGGAGAGCTTACTTCTTCTTCCTCTCCATCGGAACTACGTCCAAGACTATGCCAGCGGCGACGGTCATGCCCATGTCCCTGACCGCAAACCTGCCCAGCGGCGGGAAGTCACTGTACTTCTCTATGACGAAGGGCTTCAGAGGCTGGAACTTGACTATGGCCGCCTCTCCCCTCCTGATGAAGCTCGGGTTCTCCTCTATGACCTGCCCGCTTCTGGGATCAATCTTCTTCTCTATGGAGACCATCTTGCAGGCCATGTGACCGGTGTGGGCGTGTATCACAGGGGTATAGCCGGGAGCTATCGCAGTCGGATGCTGCAGGACTACTATCTGGGCCGTGAACTCCTGGGCGACGGTGGGCGGGTTGTTGGGATGACCTATAACGTCCCCTCTCTTGATCTCCTTCTTGTCAATTCCCTTGATGTTTATTCCTATATTGTCTCCGGGCTCGGCCTTGTCGAGCTTCTCGTGGTGCATCTCTATGCTCTTCACCTCTGCCGTCTTGCCGAGGGGTTCTATGATTATCGTGTCACCGGGCTTGATCACCCCAGTCTCGACTCTGCCGACAACCACGGTTCCCACTCCGGTTATGGAGAAGACGTCCTGTATCGGGATCCTGAGAGGCTTGTCCACTGGCTTGGGCGGCGCGGAGAACGTGTCGAGCACCTCGTAGAGGGTAGGTCCATTGTACCAAGGCATGTTCTCGCTCTTCCTCACCACGTTATCTCCCTTCAGGCCGCTCACCGGGATGAAGGGGATCTTGTCCGGATCGTATCCTACCTTCCTAAGGAGCTCGGCGACTTGGGCCTTGACCTCCTCGAACCTCTCCTTGCTGTAATTGACGGTGGGATCATCCATCTTGGATATGGCCACGGCCAGCTGATTGACACCCAGAGTCTTTATCAGGAAGACGTGCTCTATGGTCTGGGCCTGGACACCCTCTCCCGACTTGGCGGAGACCACCAGAACGGCCGCGTCAGCCTGGCTCGCACCAGTGATCATGTTCTTGACGAAGTCCCTGTGGCCGGGGGCGTCTATGATCGTTATTATCTTGTGAGGCGTCTCGATCTTAGTATGGAAGAGGTCTATAGTCATACCCCTCTCTCGCTCCTCCTTTAGCCTATCAACGAGCCAGGCAAACTGAGCGTCGGCCGCCTGCTCCTCAGGAGGTAGCTCCTCTACCAGCTGAAGGTCGAAGAACATCCTCCCTATTAGCGTCGACTTTCCGTGGTCGACGTGTCCCACGAAGATCAGGTTCACGTGCTCCTTCTCAGCCATCTTATCACCCTATCACCTATGGGTATCTCTACCGGTCCATGACCGTGCGCCTTTTTAAACCTAAACGTAACCCTCGAATCTGAGGGCTGAACATGGAACAAGCGGCATCCACTCTAGATGGTTACAGGGAGTTCACCGCTTGGATGTCGGTCATCCCGGCTCTCGAAGTCTTCCTAGCTACGTTCCTATCGTCGAGGATCACACTCATCAGCAGGGAAACTGGAGCCATGCTCAGCATACTTTTCATGTTAGCAGCCCTCTTCTTGTTCATAATGTCCGACAGGTACGTCAGGAAGATTGTCTTCTCCGAAACACTCGATGAATCGGAGCTCGGCGCCCTCTATAGGAAGGCAGCCTACTACTCAGGTCTGCTCATCCCCTTCGTGGGTTTCGTCTCATCGATCTTGGTGGGCTATCCCGATGCTCCATTCACGGCACTCTCCTTCATGGTCATAGCCTTGAGCGGCCTGGGATCTGCCTGGAAGAGGTTTTATGATAAGATGACGGGAAAGCTGGTCATTCCTAAGGGAGGGCAAGGCGGTCCTGCCGGGAAGAGCGGAAGTAAAAAGAAGGGAGGCAAGGGGAAGAAGAGCTAGTGAGGGAACTAACCTCCAGTAACGACCCTCTTGATCTCCTCCAAGAATTCCTCCGCCTTGGAAGGATCCTCCGATTCCACCAGTATCCTGATCTTGGGCTCGGTCTTGGACGGGCGGATCAGACCCCACACCTCCAGATCGGAGAGCCTGACCCCATCTGTCAGGTCTACTTCCATTCCCCTCCTCTCTCCCATGGATATGAGATCCCTCCTCACCGACTCCCAGTCCCTCTGCCTTGGGAGATTGACTCTGAGCGTGTGATACTTGGGGAGTTCATCTACCAGCTGGCTGACGCTCTTGCCCCTTGATGCCATAACCTCCAGTATCATGGCGGCGGCCAGCGGACCGTCCCTCCCCATGTGGAAGTCGGGCAGGATGACCCCACCGCAGCTTCCCTCTCCACCGACGGTAGCCCCGACCTCCCTCATTCTGTGAGCCACGTAGGCCTCTCCAACGGGAGTTCTGTAGATCTTGGCCCCCCTCCTCTTGGCTATGTCATCGAACATCCTGGACGAGGCCACATTGACTACCAAGATACCGCCTCCCCTCCTCTCCAAGACGTAGTCCACCACCAGTGCTAGGGTCACATCCTCTGGAAGAACCTCTCCTTTCTCAGTCACCAACGTCAGCCTGTCCGCATCCGTGTCATGGGCGAATCCCACGTCCGATCCCGTAGAGGTCACCACCCTAGAGAGATCCCGAAGGGTATCCGGTCTGGGCTCCAGCTCCCTAACGAAAACCCCAGGGGAGGAGTTTATGGTGTTGACCCTGACGTCAAGCGACTGAAGCAGATATGGTGTGACATAAGCCCCGGCTCCACCATTCACGTCGAGGACGACCTTGAATCCAGCTCCGGATATCCTGTCCACGTCCACGTAGCTCAGCAGATCCACCAAGTACTCTTCGGTGACGTCCACAACCTCCTCCATCCCCACATCCTTCCATGACACCGATCTGAACCCTTCCGTCTCGAATCTCTTCCTGAGCCTCTCCATCTCATCAGGGTGGAGCAGGAGGCCTCCCCTTCCAATTAATTTCAGGGCATTCCACTCGGGGGGATTGTGACTGGCGGATATTATGACACCCCCATCTGCCCCATACCTCTCTACGGCCCACTCGATGGTGGGGGTCGGAGCTATGCCCACGTTCATTACATTAACTCCGGCCGATAGAAGGCCCGAGACCACGGCCTTGTCCAAGACATAGCCGCTCGGTCTGGTATCCCTCCCCACCACGACCAGACTTCCAGCACCCAGCTCACGGCCGAATATGTTGGATAACCTCTCCACTAGCAAGGAGTCTATGCCGTCGCCGAAGATCCCCCTTATCCCTAAGGGTGTGAATATCAAGGTCATTGATTCACCTCACCTCCACCGCCGCCACATTCTCTCCTGCAGTCTCCTCGCTATGGGTCATGTAGGCCTTGATGGCTGGCAGCACTACGGCCAGCAGTATCAGCACCCCCACGGGGCTGGCCAGCGGCTCCAAGGGGCTATTCCTCAATATGACCACCAGGCTTGTTCCCATCACGTTCAGAACTCCCCCTATGGCGAATCCTGCCACGAAGGGCACCGCAGTATCCCACATAAACTCCCTTCCCCCATACCTCTCGGTTAGATACCTCAGCAAGCTGGATATCATGTATAGTATGGCGTACTGCGGGATCAGGAGTCCGAAGAGCACTCCAACCGCGCTTATGCCCAGCCAAGGCACCACTCCCCTGAGCAGGAAGACGAGGACACCGATGCCCAATCCCTCTAGGAAGTATTCAGGCCTCCATCCCGCCAGATCTCCCATCGCGGAGAGCAGACCGGTGTTAGGATATATGGGGGAGGCCATGTCCAAGGGCCTCTTAGCGGCCCCCCAGGCGTGGAAGGAAACCAGCAGGAGAACCCCTCCCACGACGGCGCCGAAGAGCAGACCCATGAGCTGGGCCTTGAACATCTCCCTGGCCCTCATACCTATGGACTTCGCGTACTTGAAGCTCTCTGCCGAGGCGGTGGGCTGGGCCGAAGCCGTGTCGGTCATCATGGCTGATGCCGCACCCGAGAAGAAGGCATCGGAGGAGGCGCGCTGGAACATACCGGAGGCGAAGAACGCGTTATCCACGATCCCCCTTATCCCCAGATCCACCGGTATTATCCAGTTGCCCATACCTATGGTCCACACGTAGCCGTGCCAGTACATGAGGTGGAGGAGGACCAGTACTAGGGCTATCAGGGGATTCACCCCGAGGACGACTATGAGCAGGGTGCTGGCCGCGAACGTGAGGAGCCAGCCCACCACAAGCCATTTCCTAGTTATGGGCTCACCCTCCCAAGCCCTCCAGCTGTCCCTGATGTACCTGTACCCGAGGATCAGGGGTATGAGCCCCACAGCCAGATAGAGCCCCGTGGATATGTGGTACCAGGGTAGTGGTCCGTTTATGGCAGCGTTGGTCGAGTAGAAGGTGAAATCGTGCCCAGGCTCGTAGGGCAGGAGACCCATCCTCACGAGGACGGGGGGGACGAGCAAGAAGGCAACGATGGCGGTCGCCCACATCGATACCTGAATCTCTAGGGGTATGAGGAAGGCCCATGCTAGGAGATCAGGGGTTATCTGCGTCCCGGGATCCATCCCGAAGGCACCCCCCGGGAAGAGGTGCTGCAACCAGGGGGTCAGATCGATCCTCAAATCAGCAGCAGGGAAGTCCTCCCATATTGCTTGGAGCAGGTGACCCTTCTGGAAGAGGCTTATGCCGAAGCCTACCAGTAGGCCTAGCCACAGCCATCTCAATTCCACCCCTCTTTCTCTGACGAGCTTGGAGAACTTGGCGCTGACCGTGGCCACTGGGAATATCAGCCTCTCCTTCTCTAAGTAGAATCTCCTGAAGGGAATTATGTTTAGGTAGGAGAACAATGAGAGCACCACGGCGAAGATAATTGCATAAGTGAGGGGAGGAAGCCAAGCGGACCAGTTTATCCTGCCTCCTAGAAGGAGCGCCCTCAGGGCTTCCTGATCCTTGGGCACAAGGAAGTCGGGCAAGATCCCCTTTAAGGGGAAGTCCTTCGCTAGCCCGGCTCTGGCCCAAGATGGGAGGATGTACTGCCATCCGACGAAGAGGACCGTTATGACCTCTATGGATCCGAATATGACACCCATCTCGCCTACGGACAGGGGATTTCCCCTCACAGTGGAAAGGGCATAGGCCACGGTGAGAACGACTAGAGCCGCCTCTCCGGTCCAGCTGTATCCGGCTGCACTCCTCATAACCGTCTGGGCGAAGAACATGAAGAGCCCAAAGGTGAGGGATAGGGCAATCGACCTAAAGGTGAAGGGACCTCTTCCCTCATCGAGATCCGAATCAAAATGCTCCTCCAATTCACTCCCTCCTCTTCCTCTTCCTCATTTCTCTTGAACCAGACCTAGACCAAGAGGCCGCCTTTTATATTTAGGTGCTCGTCGGTCATGGGACGCGAGAACTCCCTTCTAACTCCTTCAGATTCTCTCAGGGTATCGATGACCTCAGGCAGGGGAAGCAGATATCCTAGCATGGCGGTGAACCGTGCCCCCTTGCCCTCCACGCTGATCGATCCCAGAAGGGCATTCATGGAGAAGATTGAGTGCTGAATGGACGTGGGCAGGAAGGCACAGAGATCCTGCAGGCTAACCCCTTGGCTAGATATGCCCACTATCCTAGAGGAGGAGAGCAGAGATTCCCTGATTTCCTCCACTCCGAGCTTCTCCCTCAACTTTAGACCAATCTGAAAGATCCTGAAGTAGGGGCAGCAGAACAGCTCATCCCTCATCTCCCTGAAGGAGATATCATCGATAGGCAGCACCATGGAGAGCCTCTCCAGCAGCACCTCATAGGGTCCGATCACCATCCCAGAACTGCCGTAGGAGATCCTGACCGTGTATTTATCCGCATCGTACTCCAGGAAGGCATCGGTTTCCTCTATGAAATCATCAAGGAATCCATGAACCTTTATCCCCCTCTCCTTGAATCTCTCAAGGCCCGATTCACTGCAGAAGATACCCATTCTCTTGGAGATGGACTTGGAGAAGGGAGTCCCGTCGTGATCGTATGCCCCCACAACCACTAGGTCCGGCTGTCTCTCGAGGGAGTCCGCTATGGGTATCGTGTGAGGTCCATGCCCCACGATACCGACTCTTATCATCTCCTGCTGCTCTCCCTCAGGGCGTCCACGGCTGGCAGTGGAAGGCCGGCCAGCCCGTAGAGCACAGCTCCTCCTGCAGTGTATACTCTGCTTCCCTTTATACCAGCCATATTGGCTGCAGTGCTCAAGTGACCCCCGCACAGGACCGACTCCTTAGCGTACTTCTCCATTGCCTTCACTATCTCAAGGGTTCCCCTCCTAGATTCTGCCCTCTCGAAGATCCCCATGGGGCCGTTGGCCACGGCGAGATCGGCCCCCTTCAGCCTTTCCTTGTATATCTCTATGGTGCCCGATCCTATGTCGACTATCTTTCCATCCTCCGGTACAGCGTACACCGGCACATTCTCCAAACTGCCGTCCTTGAGTTTAACCATGAAGTCCACCGGATAGAACACTCTGCCCTCCCCCAGCTTGAGGATCTCCCTGGCCGCTGGGAGGAGGAGGTCAAGATCCCTTATCTTCCTCAGATCACCGTTGAGTCGGTGTCCGGCTGCATGGGCTATTATCGTACCGAGTAGCCCGCCAGTAAGAACCTCAGCAGCCTTCCCGTTCCTTATTGCGTGGACCATCACCTTGAGCTTATCGCTCACCTTTGCTCCTCCCAGAATGAAGACCCTCCTTCCCCTTATGGCGTCTATCTCAGACATCTCGGCTATCATCTTCTGCATGTTCCTTCCAGCAGCTGCTGGCATGAGGAAAGGAAAGGCCACCAAGGATGGCTGACTCCTGTGGGCGGCCTGGAATGCATCGTTGACGTAGACATCGAACAGGGGAGCCAGCCTCCTAATGAAGTGAGTCTTCACTAGATCCTTGGGATCACCCTCTATGTTCTCCTCAGCTATGAATCGAAGGTTTTCTAAGAGCAAGACTTCTCCCTGGCCCAGTTCTTTTATTCTCTCCCTGACCTCCCTAGATATGACTCCATCCACGTACTCCACTTCAGCCCCGACCTCATCACTTAGCTCCCTCGCGTGAGGCTCGGTGCTTATGAAGTCGCTGCTGCCCGGCCTTCCCTGATGTGTACCAACCACTACGGAGGAACCCCTCTCAATCAGCTCCTTGAGGGTCTTGGCCGCCTGCTTGATCTTCTCGTTGTTCATTATCTCCCCATTCTCGTCGACTGGAACGTTCATATCAGCCCTCAAAAAGACTTTCTTGCCATCTAAGGAGACGTCATCCAGCGTTAGAACCTTCCGGGCTCTCAAGACAGCCACCTCATGCCTCGATATCTCGGGACGGCCTAGAAGTTAAAAAATTAAAAAATTAATCCTATAAGACGCCGTACCCTGCTTCTGTCGGTTAAAATTATTGATTCTCAGAATCCAAGAACTCGTCCAAGGCCTCTTTGCATGGACATGATCTCACGAGTGGGATCCTGCTCACGGCTTCCCTAAGAAGCTCTGACAGGTCTCTTATCCTCCTAGAAAAGGTATCCAAGACCTCTGAATGGGTGAGCTTTACCCTCCCACTCACACCAGCTGCATAATTTGTTACTACCGATATACTGGCATAGCACATCGCTAGCTCTCTGGCTAGGGCCGCCTCGGGGCACCCCGTCATTCCCACGACGTCCCCACCTAGGATCCTCATGGCCCTGATCTCCGCTGATGTTTCAAACCTATTCCCCTCTACACACACGTAAACTCCGCCATCAACCACGGACACACCAAGCTCCTCTGCTGATTCCCTGATGGCTCCCCTAATCTCTGGGCAGTAAGTATGTGGAGTCATTGATACATGTATCACCCCGCCGACCCTCCTCCCCCTTATGTTGAGAACTGTTTTTCCATCATAGAAGGTCCCCTCTCTGCATTTGGTTAAATCTATGAAATCATCGGGGATGACAAAGGTGCCGGGATCCAGCTCGGGATTTATCGCGCCCACGGCATTCGTCGCGATTACCCTCTCCACCCCGAGCAGGTTGAGGGCGTAGAGGTTGGCCCTGTAATTAACCCTGAAGGGGGGTACCTCATGATGCTCCCCATGCCTCGGTATGAAGGCTATCTCCTCTCCACCGAAGTCGCCCGTGAAGACAGACGCGCTACCAAAGGGCGTGTCTATTAACCTCCTATCAGGATTCTCCAAAAGCCTGTAAATGCCGCTACCCCCTATTATACCTACTCTCACCATGATGAGCCCTCTCCTGACCTGCTTACCCCATCCATGTCGTGGTAATTTTTATAACTCATGGTTTCCTATGACCCATGCCTGTATTCGGCAAGTGTAAAGTCACATGGCACAGGAGGTGATTGTTGATGGCCCTAGCGACCATAGGAGGAAGGCCCGTTCTCATACTGAAGGAGGGGACCACTAGGACCCGGGGTGAGGAGGCTAGGAGGATAAACATAATGGCCGCCCGCGCCATAGCTGATGCTGTCAAGACCACCCTAGGCCCCAAGGGAATGGATAAGATGATAGTCGACTCACTGGGAGATATCACCATAAGCAACGACGGAGCCACGATCCTTCAGGAAATGGAGGTAGCCCATCCAGCGGCCAAACTCATGGTTAACTTGGCCAAGGCCCAGGACAAGGAGGTCGGCGATGGTACCACCACCAGCGTCGTTCTCGCTGGCGAGCTCCTAACCGAGGCAGAGAACCTCCTCCAGAAGGACATTCATCCCACCATAATAATAGATGGCTTCGACAAGGCCCTGAAGTACGTGGAGCAAGAGCTCGAGAAGCTGGCCATAGAGGTAGATCCTGATGACGAGGAGTGGCTGAAGAAGGTGGCTGAGACCGCGATGAGTAGCAAGCTGATAAGTGCCGAGAAGAAGAGACTGGCCGAGATTGCGGTCAAGGCCGTGAAGGCCGTTGAGGAAAGGAAGGGAGACAGAAGGTACGTGGACATAGATAACATAAAGATAGTCAAGAAGAAGGGCGGCAGCCTATCTGACACCGAGTTCATAAGGGGCGTGGTCCTCGACAAGGAAGTGGTACACAGGGACATGCCCAAGAGGGTGAAGGACGCCAAGATAGCTATACTCAACCTCTCCCTAGAGATAAAGAAGCCTGAGATCGACCTGGAGATCCAGATATCCTCCCCACAGGAACTCAGGGAGTTCATAGAGCAGGAGACTAGGATACTGAAGGAGAAGGTGGAGAAGATAGCTGCCACCGGCGCTAACGTGGTGTTCTGCCAGAAGGGCATAGACGAGGTGGCCCAGCACTTCCTAGCGAAGCACGGCATAATGGCCGTGAGGAGGGTCAGCGAGAAGGACATGCAGAGGATTGAGAAGGCCACCGGTG
>JALWYH010000005.1 GCA_027078475.1 Thermoproteota archaeon | reverse complement strand
GGGGGGTTGGGGGAGGCGGGGGCGGGAGTTAATTCTATAACATATGTTATGGGTGATGTAGCGATGATAGACATAACGCGGAAGCCGCCCGTAGCCAGGGAGGCCACCGCGAGGGGCAAGATAAGGCTCCACAGTGAGACGATAGCTGCCATAAGGGACGGTAGAGTGAAGAAAGGCGACGTCCTCACGGTGGCCCGGGTGGCCGCGGTTCAGGCGGTGAAGGACACTCCCAGGATCATCCCCTACTGCCACCCCATACCCATCACCGCTGTCGACGTGGCCTTCCGGCTGGGGGAGGAGGAGGTGATCGTCGAGGTCACGGTCAGGACTAACTACCAGACGGGGGTGGAGATGGAGGCCCTTACCGGGGTTTCCGCCGCCCTACTAGCCATATGGGACATGGTCAAGTACCTCGAGAAGGATGAGACGGGTAACTATCCCTGGACGAGGATCGAGGAGATCTTCGTGGTGAGGAAGGTGAAGGGGGAGGAGTGAGTTGCTGCTGGACAGATGGGGGAGGCCCGTCAACAACCTCAGGATATCGGTGACCAACTCATGCAACTACAACTGCTTCTTCTGCCACAGGGAGGGTCACGAGGTCGAGGGAGGGGAAATGACTCCCTCGGAGATAGGCCGTCTGGTAAGACTGCTTGTTGGCCAGGGAATCAGGACCGTGAAGATAACGGGGGGTGAGCCGCTCGTCAGGAAGGACTTGGAGGAGATAGTGAGGGAGATAAAGGAGGCCGGAGTGGAGGAGATAAGCCTGGTCACCAACGGGTGGTTCCTGCCTGGGAGGGCCTGCTCCCTGAGGGAGGCCGGCCTCGACAGGGTGAACATAAGCCTCCACTCCCTCAGGAGGGATGTCTACAGGAGGATAACTGGAGTTGATGGTCTGGAAAGAGCTTTGGAGGCGGTGAACTCGGCCCTCAGGTGCGGACTCACTCCCGTGAAGCTGAACGTGACAGTCCTCAGGGGATACAATGAGGGAGAGCTCTGGGACCTGGTGAGGTTCGCGTCCTCGAAGGGCGTGAGGATTCAGTTCATAGAGCTCCTTGACATGGATCCCGATCTGAGGAAGTTCCACTTCAGTCTGGAGGACTTCGAGGAGGAGCTCGGCAGGGTGGCTGTGAGGAAGGAGGTGAGGGATCTGCACGGCAGGCCCATCTACCACTTGGAGGAGGGAACCACGGTGGAGATAGTCAGGGGGACGGGCAACCCCTTCTTCTGCATGAGGTGCACTAGGATCAGGGTCACCTCAGACGGGTTCTTCAAGACCTGCATAAGGAGGGACGATAACCTGGTGGACTTCCTATCCGTGATGAGGAGCGGGGGAACCGATGAGGAGATACTGGAGGCATTCAAGAGGGCCGTCAGGCTCAGGGAGCCCTTTCACAAGCTCCCTGGATCCAGACCGATCTACGAGGATGTCGTCGAGGTCTAGCACGCGGACTGGCCCGTGTCACTTGTTTCCTCCATCTATCACCAGACCCAGCTCCTCCGCGAGCTCCAGCGACTCCCTCTCCGTGGATCTCATTATGTCGTCCACCCGGAAGCCCAGCTCCTTGTAGTATATTGACATCCTCCAAGTGGCCATCAGATCGGCCAGCTTTGCGATCTTCGCCTCCACCTTCCTTCCCTCATTGTACTCCCTTATCAGATCGAGCACGTCCGCCTGGGGGATCTCGGTTGAAAGTGCCTCCTCCTCCAGATCCCCCTTCCTGACCCTCTCTCCAGTCCACTTGGGCAGGTCACCAACTATGCCCTCGGCTATATCGTGGAGCAGTACCATCTTGAGCACCCTTTCCTCGCTGAACCTCCTCCCCCTCCTTCTCAGCTCTCTCATTAAATCCAAGGCGATGAGGGAGGACAGGAAGGTGTGCTGGGATACGGTCTCGGCCATTGAGGAGGGGATGCCCGACTGCATCCACCCGGTCCTGGCCAGCCAGTTGACCTTCATGGCGAGATCCACGAGCATAAGTAAGGGAAGGCTCTCGTGAAATATAACAATGAGTCCCGTCGAACTATGTTTAAATTCGCGCCCGGGCGGGTGGTGAGATAACGAAATGAGGTTGATGAGGGGAGAAGAGCTCCTGGTGGATACGAGACCGCACCCCTTAGCCTTCGCCGGTCTCTACGTCCTGTATGGATACGTGCTGACGGTGGGGATCCTCCTATGGATGAGGCCCCTGAACGTGAGGCTCCCGGAGTTTCTGCCCGTTGAGGGTGAGGTCTTGTCCCTCTGGGTTGTGCTGGTCGTCCCGCTGATCATCGCGTCCCTGATCAAGATATCCTGGAGGTGGGCCCTCGCCTCGGTCATCCTTGCCGCCCTCTCCACATACATGCGCATGCAGGGTTATCCCCTATGGCTACCAGAGGTGGCCTTCGGCCTCCCAGGCATCCTCAGCGTGGACTTCTACAGGAGGGGTCACAGGTACTACGTCACCAGCAGGAGGTTGGTGATGGAGAAGAGGTTCCTGACCGTGAGGAAGAGGGAACTCCCTATCAGCAAGATCAACGATGTGATCGTGGAGATTCCCCTGTTGGGTAGGATTTTCAACTTCGGAACGGTGATCCCGCTCACCGCCTCTGGGCTCGGTGTCGGAGAGGATCTGGCCCTAGCTGGGACCTCAATGAAGGTCAGCAGGTTCGAGGTAGGGGTGGCTGGCGGGAGGGGGGTCAACGTGCCCAGGGCGCGGACCTTCCTGGCCCTCTACGGGGTGCCCGATCCCGATAGAATATCGGGGATAATATCTAGCCTGATAGCAGGCTGAGGACAAGGGCCATGGTCGCGGTAGTGACTAGATCGGCCGTCGAGGTGGCTATAGGTATCGTGAAGTTGTCGGGATCGAGCCTCCTGCTCGTGAGTAGCACGACCGAGGTGGTGACCGCCAGCATTATCGGGAAGGCCAGGAGGAATGTGAGCACGCTCACCCACGGATTCCCCCCCAAGATCAGGAGCATCCCCCCCATAAGGAAGAAGAACCCGAGATAGACCCCGAATATCCCGAGGAGCTCGGGGGCTATATCAGCCAATGGTATCTTGCTCCGGAGAGTACCCAAGAACAGCCTGGTGGTGAGAATGGATCCCACTATCGAGCTGGCATCACCCAGCTCAGTTAGCATCGCTGGATAGATCAGGAGGAGGCTGGTGTCCGATACCGAGACGGCCTCGCTCAGGAAGAGACCGGCGAAACTCTCTATAACTATCACCACGGCCGTGGCGGCGAGGACCTCCATCAGGATCCTCAGGTAGTCTCTAGAGAACCACCTCCCCACTAGAATTGCTGACACAACGGCCACGATCAAGGCGAGGATCCACTCCGCCACGGTGCCCGCTGATCTCACTGATATTATGAAGAGGACGGTCACCACTATGTCCGCTGCCGTGGAAACAAGGGGGTAGACCACAATATCTGGGTCCAGCCCCTTCCTGAAGGAGATGAAGGAGATGGAGATGTTGAGAGGGATCAGGATCAGGGAGACCCCGCAGATGGTGATTATGGATATGGACAGGAGGGTCAGGTAGTCCACCGACGCGCCTGTGAGGTATAGGGGAAAGGCGATCACGATGGAGGCCAGCAGGGAGGCGGCCAGCCCGGTGGAGAGTATCTCCCACAGCTTCTCGTTCTCCCCCCTCAGGTTGATCCCGACAGTACCCAAGTTGAGAGCAGATGTCAATCGGCCCGCGACCGATCCCGATATGGCACCTCGGGCCCCTATCAGAGGAGGGTAGATCAGGGCCGCCCATCTCACGTTGGCTGGAAAGTAAAGCCACAGTATCAGCCCTGCCACTATATCGCCCAGTCCGTATAGCGCTGAGATCAATGCCTGCGGTGCCGTCCTCCTTATCCTGTCCCACATCTAGCCCACCCGAAAGGGAGGTGAGGTTGAAGACCAGCTTAGTAGCTTGATATCCTACATAATTGTTGTTCCTGAGCTAAGCGGGGTCTCCAAGCCGGAAAACCTGACAGGGCTGTGAGGGAGCTCATGAGCATTTAGCGAGCTTATAAAGTTTCCCTGTGACCCCCTGAAGACCCAAGGAAGCGACCGAATACTTTTTAAGTAGGGGATCCGGTTGCATCGTTGGACGTCAGCCTGATCAACAAAAAATCGCAGGAGGAGACCGCATGGCCGCAGTAGAGGAAGCCATAGGTACCCTGAGGCAGAAGGAAAGAGAACTCAGGCGCAGGTTGTCGGAACTCCGAGATGAGAGGAGGAGCCTTATAGAGGAACTGAAATCCCTCAGAGCTAGGAGACTCAAGCTAATCGAGGAGATAAAGGCGAGAAGGGCAAAGCTGAGGGAGGAGATCGAGAGGAAAAGAAAACTGCAGGGAGAACTTGCTAAGATACGTGAAGAGAGAAAGGAGGCCCTTGAGAGATTCAAGCAGGCAAGGGATGAAGCCCTTAAGATCAAGAAGGAATATGAGGATATAATAAACTCCATCGGGGTCCCCGAGAGAGTCCTGAGGAGAAGGATCTCTAGGCTGGAGAGGAGGATAGAGACCTCTCCCCTAACAAAGGATCAGGAGAGGGATATAGTCATGCAGATAAGTCAGTACGAGGCCATGCTGCAGGAGCTCAACAGGGCCAAGTCGCTCAAAAGGAAGTTCATAGAAATAATGGCTGAAGCGGAGAGGTGGAGATTCTTCGTAAGGGACTCCGGGGAGAAAATAGGGAAGATAAAGGGGGAGCTCAAGGGAATATACGAGTACATAACAAAGGAAAAGGAGGAACTCGACAGAATGAGGGAACAGATAGACAAGCTGAGCAAGGAAATAAACGAGAAGAGTTCAGAGGTTGACAGGATGAAGGAGGAGATGGACAAGATCAGGGAGGAGATGAGGTCCATTCAGGAGGAGATAAAGAAGAGATTCGAGAAGATGGTCACCAGCAACAAGGAGGTTGAGAGGAAGCTCAAGGAGAGATTGGCGGAGGAAGCCTTGGAGAAGTACAAGGCTGGTGAAAAGCTCACCATAGAGGAGCTCAAGGTCCTGATGGAGTTGGGCCTGCTGGAGAAGCCCGCGAGCAGTTGAACTTTTTATGTTGTGAACACACTCCCTCGCGGAGATGGAAGAGAAGTCGCCCCGTGAAAGGATACTCGTCGTCTGCGTCGATAGGGACGATGACCTTGGCATCAAAGCGGGCATAAGGGGTCCCGTCATAGGGAAGGAAGCGAACATAGAAGCGGCTTCCAAGCTCGCCCTTGCTGATCCCACCGAGGCGGATGCCAATGCCATATTCGGAGCCGTCAAGGTGTACGAGGAGGTTCGGCAGATCTTCTCCGACTCATCTGCAGAGGTGGAGGTGGTCACCATAACTGGACATCCAAAGAGTGAGCTCCTCGCCGACGAAGAGATAAAGAGGCAGATAGAGGAGGTTGTGAGTAAGTTCAGGCCGGACAGCATAATACTGGTGTCGGATGGGGCGGATGATGAGCTCGTTATCCCCCTCCTGATGAGATATGCCCCCATAAGGAGCGTCCGCAGGATAATCGTCCAGCAGAGCAGGGAGATAGAGCACACCTACATACTCATAAAGAGGTACTTCGAGAAGCTGATGAAGTCGCCGACCTCTAGGGCGCTCCTTTTCGGTCTGCCCGGGGCTCTTCTCCTCCTTGCAGGTTTCTTCTCCTTGCTAGATCTTCAGAGGTACCTTTACATAGGAGCTACGGTCATAGCCGGTCTCATCTTCTTGGACAAGGGCTTCGACCTGACCGATAAGCTCAGGAGGGGAGTTGACTACTTTGGGAGGCAGGTGGGCCTGATCTCCTTCATAATGGGTATGTTCGGGATCTTCATATCCCTCATCTTCTCCTACAGCAGGGCGACATCGCTGGCATCCCAGAACTATCCCTTGGAACTCATAATGGCCAGACTATTCCAAGAGGTCAGCGGTTTCATAGCCCTTTCATTGACTGTCATGTTCGTGGGCAGCGCCATAGAGAGTTTCGCCAAGAAGAAAGTTAACGCGTTCGAGAAGCTCATGGGAGCCGGGCTCGTCCTCTCTCTCTGGATGTCCTTCTACTTCATAGGACAGTATATGGAGGGGAGCATTGGGCTCCTGCGATTCTTGGCCATGCAGCTCGGAGCTCTGATATTCGCAATCTCAGTATTCTTCATAACCCTTAGATTGGGGAAGGTCTTTAGAGAGAGAGGATGGAAGTGATATGTAAAGGTCGGCGGCCTTCTTGAGGGCCGTGCTGAATCCTGGCTCGGCGCCGACGACTATGACTTCCTTTCCCTCCTCCTTGGCCCTGTGGACTATGGGCATGTAGGCGGCGCTCCTCGCAACCAGCATGAGGGCATCTACCCTCTCGTCGTGAACCGCGTCCATGGCCGCTATGGTGAAATCCACCTCAACCTTGCCCGTGGAGATCACCGCTCTGAAACCAGCATTCACCACGGCCTCAACGAGCTTCTCGGGGGCCTTCCTATCGAGAACAACGGTAGCTATCCTTATCCTACCCTCCTCATTTGCCAGTCTCCGTATCTCCTCCAGGTCTATCCCGAGCTCCTTCCTCAGAATGTTGGGTCCATCAACGATGATTGCCAGCTGCTTCCCCTTCTTCTTCCTGACGCTTCTGAGGACTTTCATCCCTATCAGATGCTCCCCTACCCCATAACTTAAATAGACTACTTCCCTCATGCCATGAGGCCAGATGTTCTGTCCCAAGTGCGGAACTCTCATGAGGCCCAAGAAGGTGGGCAAGGAGCTTGTCTACTACTGTCCAAGCTGTGGTTATGAGATGAAGGGCAATCCGGGAAAGTCCACGGCTGTTGTGACCAAGGTCGCCTCTGACAGCGACGGTGTTATAATAACCGAGGGAGGGAAGAAACTGGCGGCCCCTATAGTGGAGGCCAAATGCCCCAAGTGTGGGAATGACAAGGCGTACTTGGAGATAGTCCAGACCAGGGCTGCTGATGAGCCGCCGACCAGAATATACACGTGCACCAAGTGTGGGTATACTTGGAGGGAATACGCATGATCCAGTCGAAGCGAATAACACCTCTTAAGAAGCCGATCGATCATCAGCGTTTAGCTCAGCAAGGAGTCCTTGATCTTAGGGGGTTAGTGGACTGGGGTTGTTTTCGCGATGGCCCTCGCTCAATCGTTTGAGAATTACTGCAAGTCAGGGCATACTATTGACGGCTTCCACTCTCGCGTGATCGACCGTTCAACTCGACTGAAATTCACCGAGCTCCCGGATTAATTTCTATGGAATCTCGTGTTACTACTGGAAGTGGTAAGTTAACCCTACATTAGGGGAGAGTCAAGTGACCATTTATTAATGTTTAAGATATATTTACCCTCTCCCTAGCTTAATCCACGGGAGATACAGAACCGCCGGAATCAAAGCATGCTCGGAATGGGCGAGGGGAGAGAAATGAGGAAATTCAATTTCAAGCTGATAGATGTGATATTCGCGGTCCTTTATGTGATCGCGTGGATACTCGCGATTTCAGTGATATTGGATTACGCGTCCATAACGTACATCATCCACTCGGGTTCCTCTAATGGGATGTTCGCCCTCCTCTTACCCGTACTGGGATGAGCGGTTGTTCCATGATCGGCCGATGGCCGGCACAGGGTCAGATCGTCGCAAGGGCCTCCAAGGCGACCCTGATAAGATCAGACTCATCTGGACTCTCGAACCTCAGTCCCTGGCGGACGTGGGGAGATACGACAAGGAGGATGCCCCCGGCCCTGATCGTGCTTCCATGAACGTTGTACCAGTGGGTTAGGGCTAGGAGCACCGACATCTCCATCTCGGTCGCCAGGACCCCTATCCTCGACAGGAATTCCAGCCTCTTCTTGCCCGACTCTGGATCCGATGAGAGGCCGGGATCCTCGAATTCATAAAGGGAGTCCTTCGAGTGCGTCACCCCCACGTGGAGGTTCCTGCCCTCCTCGTAGCCCATGTCCGTGGCGGCCCTCATAAGGGCCGTGACCACACTCCAGTCCGGGATCAAGGGGTGGTCCCCCACGATTCTCCTCGAGACCTGTTCATCCGCCATCACGGCCCTTGACACGACCAGGTGCCCGACCCTCACGTGGGGCTGGAGGCTGCCGCAGGTCCCAGCCCTGATGAGTGTTCCCTCCCCGTTGATAGCCTCTATAACCTCCCTGATCACTATCGAGGCAGAGGATGGGCCCATTCCCGTGTCGACGGCTGCTACCTCCTTACCCCTGTAGCTCCCAACCGCTATGAGCTGTCTCCCCTCGTCAATTAGATCGCCGCCTATCAGCTTCGATATCAGCTGGACCCTCTTCCTGGAACCTGGGAGGATGACCCTAGAAGGCAGGTCCCCCCGGGAGATCCCAAGGTGGTAGAGCCTCAACGGACCACCAACCCGAGTTTCCTCGCGTCCCTTAAGAAGTTTGGGTAGGAGTCAGAGACCCACTCCTCCCCAGTGACCTCGCATCCACTCTCGGAGGCGGCCGCGAGGGCCACGAGGGCCATGAAGATCCTGTGATCCCGGTGGGAGTTCAGTCTCTCGCACCTCCTCACCCCACCCTCTCCCTCCACAACCAGCCCGTCGTCCAGCTCCCTGACCTCCACCCCGAGCCTTTCCAGTTCCATCCTCATGTTAGCTATCCTGTCGCTCTCCTTGTACCTGGCGTGCTTCACCCCCCTTAGCTCGCTCGTTCCCCTGACGAAGACCGCCATTACTGCAGCCACTGGCAGGAGATCGGGAGCGTCCCTGAGATCAAGCCTGGCTGGCCTGTCAGGCCTCCCCCTGACCTCGAGGGTGTCACCCCTCCACCGAACTTGAACCCCGAAGCTCCTGAGCACGTCCACTATGAGCCCGTCCGCCTGGGGCATATCCTTCTCAAGCCCCTCTATCTCGAGCCACCCACCTGTTAGGGAAGCCATCGCCATCAGTGGGGCTGCCAGCCCGAAGTCCCCGGGAATGGTCAGGTTAAGGCCTCTGGGGCGGAGGGGCCGGACCGAGATGATCCGGTCCAAGCTCACATCAGAGCCAGCAGCGCGTAGGATGTGGGAGGTCATCTCGAGGTAGGGCTTGGAGACCAGCCGCCCCTGGTGCTTGAGTCTGACCCCAAGGCGAGACATGGTACCGGCTATCATGAGAGCCGAGAAGAACTGGGAG
>JALWYH010000004.1 GCA_027078475.1 Thermoproteota archaeon | reverse complement strand
GGTTTATATAGATAATCGGCTCGACCGCTGGGCCCCTCTCTTTGTCCATCAAGGGATCATTCAACTGTGCCTGAAGAACCTCTCAAGGCTACCGCTCACCTTGCGCTCTTCCTCCTCGGCGAACCCCCTAACCATTCTATCCAAGGTGGAACTCCTGCTGTCGCTCTCCGGTTCCTCACTGAGCTTGTCGCCTCTCTCCTCAGTCCAGTCATTCAGTATCTCCCTGATTACGTCTATCATTGTCTCCTTCCACCTTGCCATATCGGCAGGATCTATCCACACCTCGAGGTCCCTCTTACCCAGTTCGTTGTAGAACTCCCTCGTGTAGGTCTCCCCAGTGGGTCTCCTTCCCAAGGAGTAGAAGATCCATCCCAGCACTATTCTCTGGAAGACCTCCGCTTCCTCCCCAACTAGGGAGAACTCTTCCTCCCTGAGGGCCACGAACTCGTCCACCCTGACGAGCTGACTGATGTTATCGTAGGATGCCTGCGCCTCCTCCTCCATGATCCTCACAGCTTCGAGGCTCAGGGAGAACTGCTTCCTGAACTCCTCCACACCCCAGCTTCCCAGGAGTATATTGATCCTGCCCCTCACGTCGACCTCGCGGTCGTAGAGGTAGGGTACCAAGTCAGACATTATGCCTTGGATCTCCTCGATGGGTTTTTCTCCTATGACGGACGAGTTATCTGATGCCTTAGACAGGGGAGAGGCTACATCAATGGGGATGGAAGCGAGTTCCCTAATCCTAGGGAGCATCCTCATGACGATAGCCGGCCCGGACGATGGATCCAGAAGGATCAGAGGGTTCTGGGAGAAGGCAGAGGCCGTACTGCCGCCGGCCAGCCTTCCCAGCGTCCACAGGGAGTCAACGATCCTCCAATCACCCTCATCCTCTATGAGGACGATGGGATCAACCCTGCCAACTCTCGGCCTGTCGGGAGAAGGGGTGAGGCTGATTATGAAGCCAGATCTGACGGACCTACCATCGATCTCGAACTTCCTAGTGGCCAGCAGGGAAACGCCAGCTCTCATCTCGATTATCCAAGGTGATTCTTCCCTGATCGCGCTGGCGAGATAATCGACGTACTCCTCCCTTCTGAGCATGCTGGACATCAGCCACCCGGCACCTCCCGGGCCTCACCATACCCACCCAGTGAGGAGTATATAACCATCACCCAGTTCGCTCGTCCCTGAGAACTCTCTCGATGTACCTGGCGTGGAAATCCATCCCCTCCATTCTAGCGATCCTGACGGAGAGATCCCCGAGTTCCCTCACAAGATCCCTGCTTCCTCTCACCATCAGAATGGACTTCATGAAGTCAAACAGGGTGAGGGGCCCCCTGAACCTGCTGTATCTGGATGAGGGTAGCCTCTGGGGAACTCCCAAGGCATAATCGACTAGGGGGGAGGGGGTATCACGTATCACGGCTCCCACGTTTCTGAACACCAGCTCCTCACCGGGATCTCCCATCATGACCACCCTGGCCGGAGATATCACATCCACCGCTTCCTCCACATCCCTCCACCCATCCAGTACCAGCACGCTGGCCTCATCCACAGCTGGCATGGACAGCCCGGCCAGCAGGTCCCGTACCTCCTCCACAACCTCGCTTGCCAGCGACTCGTCCACGGTCAGGACAACTAAGAGAGTGTCCAGCCCGTGCTCCGCCTGCGATACAAGCTCCCATGCAACGTCCCTGGCGTCGACACCCCTGCCAATCACCACGACGTGCTCCACCGGCGACGAGGGGAAGTCGACAGCCACATCGGGGGAGACCATCTTCTTGGCCACCATGAAGAGCAGATCCCCGGTCCCGAATATCTTCTGGACATCCTGTATGGTGGTGGTCCCGTAAGCCATGGCCGCGGCCGCCACCGGACCTCCAACTCTGTACATCTTGGTGACACCGGACAGCCTCGCTGCGGCCAATAGGTGGGGGTCTACCTTTCCTCCGCTGAGAGGAGGGGTGAAAGCGAGGATCTGATGGACCCCGGCCACCCTAGCTGGGATGGCCGTGTAAATCAGGGTTGAGAAGTAGGAGTAACCCTCTCCCTCGGGCACGTGTATTCCTATTCTCTCCAAGGGCATCCACCGAACCCCGTACTCGCCCTCCTCCCTTCTGACCACGAAGTCGTCCATTCGCTGCAGGGTATAGAACTCCCTGACCCTGTCCACGAGCTCCTCTATCGTGATGAGGTCGCTACCGATGGAAGACAGGGCCTCATCCATGGCCTCTTCTGTGATCTGAAACTCTTCCGGTGAGAGCTTCACTCCATAGAGCTTCTCAATGAATTCAGAAACGGCCTCATCTTCCCTGAGCTTCACCTGCTCTATTATAGGCCTCACGGATTCCTCGAAAACCGCGAAATCAATCTCACGAGACTCCAGCTGGACTAGGAACTTCCAAGCATCCCCTCCTTTCAAAATTCGCAGGGGGCACCACCCCACATAACGACCGGGCTATCCTTAAAACGATGGGCATCCGATGATGCAGGGGGGATGAGATAGCCATCCCAGAATGAGGGGACTCTAAAAATGATTTACCCAGGGGTAATCGACCCCCCTTCCCTTGAGGAGGGATCAGATGGCCAAGATCAGCTCACCACTCCTGTACGCCTCCACAATCCTTCTCAGGCCCTCTTCCAGCTCCACCTGATACCTGAACCCCAGCTCCATCTCCGCCTTGGCCGTATCCGCCAAGGTTCTCGAGACATAGTTCTTTATGGGATTCTCCCTGTATTCCACCCTGAGGTTGAGGCCGAGTCCCCTTATGAGATCAGCAAGCTCGTTGAAGGAGGTCTCTCTACCGGTTCCCACGTTGTAGACCCCGCAGCCCCCCTTCCTCCACGCCAGCCAGAAGGCCCTCACTACATCGGCCACGTATATGAAGTCTCTGGTCTGACTCCCGTCGCCGTAGATGACGAAGGGCCTACCTTCCAGGGCGGCCCACACCATCTGGGACGCGACGTTGGCGAAGCGACCCTTGGGTCTCTCATTGGGTCCGTAGACGCTGAACAGCCTCAGTCCTACACTCTCAACCCCATGAAGCTCGTGGTAAACCCTAGCCAGCCTCTCCATCCAGTACCTGCCCTCTGTGTAGAAGTCAGTCGGAAGAACGGGCATGTCCTCCCGGAATGGTGGCTCGTTGCCGTTGTAAAGCGAAGAGGTGGAGGCATAGACCACCCTCGCCCCGGTTTCCCTAGCGTACTCGAAGATGCCCACGGCATCCCTAACCACGACCGACAGGAGGTCGGGATCCTTCCTGTACATGGGGCTTGAGGAGGGGATGCCGAGGTGGAAGACGACGTCCACCGCCGTTAGCTCTCTAACTCTCGAGGAGCTGCCCTCCAGTATGGATGCCCCCATATCCCTCAGGAGATCTGCAACCTCCCTGGATCCGGTCATGAAATTGTCTATAACCGCAACCTCAGCCCCCTCCTTAAGGAGCCAAGCTGCTAGGTTACTCCCTATGAAACCAGCACCTCCTGTCACAACCGCTCTCAAGCGATGCACCCGGACCCAGCCCGGGAGGAAAAATAAAATGAAGATGGAATGAGGAGTGTGGAGGGGTAGTCGGGTGGCAGGTGGATGATCAGCCGGACTTGAGTATGTCCAGCAGGTCGTCGGTCATCCTATCCGCCTGCTCTAGGGTCACGGTGAGCGGAGGCTCTATCCTCACGACGTTCCCGAACATGCCTCCCGTCCCTATTATATAACCCCTCTTGAACATGCCCTCCTTGACTCTCTTGGTGAGCTCCACGTTTGGCTTCTTGCTCTCCCTATCCTTGACCAGCTCCACTCCTATGAAGAGACCTCTACCCCTGACCTCTCCTATAACGGGGAGCGAGGCATCTCTGAGCTTCTTCATTATGAATTCTCCCGTCCTGAGGGCGTTCTCGTGGAGCCTCTCCTCGAGCATGACCTCTATGCCAGCGAGGCCGGCAGCACAGGCCACCGGATTGCCCGAGAAGGTGACGTTGTGATCCCCGGGCTCCCAGGCCCTGTCCACCTCATCTGTGGTCATGGTGCCAGCCAGAGGTAGTCCGGCGCCAAGGGCCTTGCCCATGGTCATTATGTCCGCCCTGACGTCCTCCCACTCGTGGGCGAATATCTTACCCGTCCTGCCGAATCCGCTCTGGACCTCGTCCATGATCAGGAGAACGTCATTCTCCCTGGCTATCTTCTCGAGCTCCTTCAGCCAGCCATCGGGCGGGACTATTATACCGCCCTCCCCCATGACTGGCTCCATTATCACTGCGGCCACGTTCTCCGGTCCCAGATGATGGGAGATGTACTCATCTACCTTCTCCAAGGTATAGCTCTTGCACGTCTCCACATCACCGGGGAACCTGTAGCAGTAGGGCGATGGGAGATGAACGATCCCAGGATAGTTAGCGAAGTGACCAAGGTGCCTCTTGTACTTTCTCTCATGGGTGAGGGTAAGGGTGAGGGCTCCCCTGCCGTGGAAGGCGAAGTCGAAAGCCATGACGTAGGCACCGGTCTTTCCCTGTATCTTGGTGGAGTACTTCTTGGCGAGCTTGATAGCTCCCTCAACCGCCTCGGTCCCGCTGTTGGCGTAGTAGGTCTTCTTGAGATCGCCCGGAGCTATTTCCGCCAGCTTCTTGGCCAGCTGGAGAGCTGGCACGTTGTAGTATATCATCCCAACGTGGGCAATCTTCTCCATCTGTTCCTTAACGGCATTCACTATCTTGGGGTGTGAGTGACCGTAGTTTATGACCCCGAAGCCCGAGAAGAAGTCGAGATACTTGTTACCATCAACGTCCCATATCTCCATCCCCTTGGCTCTTTCCAGCACGATAGGGTAAATTATTGGGTATGCACTCTGGAGGTAGGCCCTCCCATCCTCGACACTCAAAATACCACCTGAGAGGGCCCTCCGCTGTTAGTGATAAACCTAACACACACGTCCCAACCCAACCCAGCTCACAGCGCGGGCTAGGGAACGCACGATGCAAAAATTGAGTTTGGGAGATCCCTCACTTTATTATTCCCAGATAGAGTTTGGCGAACTGCGGATGCTCCAGTAATTCCTTCGCATCACCCTCGTATCTCATGGTCCCGCTGACCAGCAGGTAGCCTCTATCCCCGACCTCAAGCGCCCTCTTCGCGTGCTGCTCCACCATCACTATGGTCTGGTGGTGCTCATCCCTCAGCTCCACAACCTTGCTCAGCACCTGCTTCACTAGGATGGGCGCTAGGTCAGTAGTCATTTCGTCCAGCATGAGGATCTTGGGCCTCCTCATCAGGGCCATTCCTATGGCAAGCATCCTCCTCTCCCCACCGCTCAGCGTGCCGGCCTTCCTCTTCCTGAACTCTCTTAACCTCGGGAACATGTCTAGGATCTCTTCGACCCTCTTCGGCACCTCCTCCCTGGGAAGGAGGTAGCCAGCTATCTTCAGATTCTCCTCGACGCTCAGCCCAGAGGCAACATTTCCAAGCTGAGGCAGGTAGGCTATCCCCATCCTAGCCTTCTTGTAGGCCGGGACTTTGGTTACGTCCTGTCCCTCGAAGAAGACTTGGCCCTTGTGGATCGTTGCTATCCCCATTATGCTGTTCAGCAGCGTTGTCTTGCCTGCCCCGTTAGGCCCCACTACCACGGTGATCTCTCCTTCTCTGGCCTCGAAGTTTATATCAAACAGGACCTCCAACTTACCGTAGCCGGAATACAGACCTTTAGTCTCCAACATGGCCATAGAACTCACCTCCTCCATCCTCTCTAATCATTTCCCTCCTCCTCATACTCATCCAAAGCATCATCCTATGTAGATCTCTATCACCTTGGGGTTGTTCGCCACCTCGTCCGGCAAACCCTCGGCTATTAGAGTGCCCCTGTCGAGCACGTAAACGTAATCGGCGAATGGGAGGGCTATGTCTATCCTATGCTCGATCAGCAGGAAGCTCACATCCCACTGTTTCCTCAGGTTGCTTATGTAGGTGAGTATCTCTCCAGCGTAAGCCGGATCAACTCCACCTATAGGCTCATCCAAGGCGATGAGCTTGGCACCCGTGGCCAAGGCCCTGGAGACCTCGAGCATCTTGAGCTGTCCCCCGCCGAGGGTGGTGGCCAGCTTGTCCCAGTGATCCTCCAACCCGACGTTCCTGAGTATCTCGAAGGCCCTCTTGACCTTCTCCTCCTCTTCCTCTATCCAGAGGGATCTGATGGGTGCCTTGAGGGGGTTCTCCCCGGTATGACTCATGGCAGCTAGGACGTTTTCAAGTACGGTGAGCCTTAGAAAGGGAGCCGGGATCTGAAATGTCCTGACGAAGCCGGCCCTGTAGACCTTGTGGGGCGGCCACCCGGTTATATCAATGCCGTCGAAGATGACCCTGCCCCCATCGGGTTTCAGCACGCCGGTGCACGTGTTGACGAAGGTGGACTTGCCCGCGCCGTTGGGACCCATAAGCATGGTCAGGGAATTCCTCTTGACCTTAAGGGAGACGTGGTTCACCGCGATAAGTCCGCCGAATCTCTTGACGAGGTTCTCGGTGATCAGTATGTACTCTTCCCTTTTCTCGGACAAAGGTTACCACCTCCCCATGAGCACGCACCTGATTAAGATAAACGCTACCCAAAAGGTAGCAGGGACAACGAAACTCGATCCAAAAAAGTGGTGGTCGGGGGCTTAGCCCCTTCCTATGAGCTTGAGGAACCAGTCGTTCCAGGTCACCTTTCCGGAGTCGGCGTGGTATATTCCAGCGAGCTTCCAGACCCACTTGCCGCCTTCCTGGGTCGGCATGTAGAAGAAGTAGTCTGCAGTCGCCCTGTCCCCGTTCTTGTTGAGCACTATGACTCCGGAGGCACCGTACCAGTGCTCGCCTATGCTGGGCAGGACCTTGGCCACGGCGACGGGATCGTAGGAGTCCACCAGATCGAGGGCCACGGCCACGGTCCAGAGAGCATCGTAGGCGGCGTAGGCATAGCTGTCAGGCTCCCTCCCGAGCTTCTGCTTCACGTAGTTCTTCACCTTCTCCTTTATCTTGGTTGCGGCACCGAATATGGGGCTCACGAATTTGGTCTCGTAGGCGAACTTGGCGGCGTCGGGGTTGCCGGTTATCTCACTGAGCAGGGCGGTTCCATCCGATCCCACCCACGGCACCTTCTTCAGGGAGTCATACTGGGATGCAACGGCGGCGAACTGCACGTACTCGTTGAAGCCTATGAAGGACACTCCTACCTTGTCGGCGCCGTACTGCTGGATGAGCTTACTAACAAGGTTGTCGAGCTGGGACACAACAGCGGAGAACTCAGTGGCCTGAGGGTCGTACCTTATTCCCTTGCCGTTCTTCTTGCCCCAGACCTCTCCAGTAGCACCGTGGGCCTTGAGTATGTTCTCGAACTCCTCGTCTATCTTCTCGGCGAGGGCCTCACCCCACTCATCTCCCCTCCAGACCTGAACCAGGTACCTGACTCCGAGATCGTAGAGAGCGGTGGCGCTGGCCGGTCCCTGGATCTCATCGGTGGGGCAGTACCTGTATATCATGTCACCGGGTATAGCGAGCCTCGGTGAGGTGGAGGACTGAGATATGAGGAGCAGCTTGTTGGAGTCCACGTAATTCTTGAGCTCCTTGACCTCAGCACTGCTCATGGGCCCTATGAAGATTTTCACACCTCTGGAGTGGAGGGCCTGCACCTTGTCCAAGGCGGTCTTGGGATCAGTGGCGGTGTCCTCGTAGTACACCTTTATGCGCCAGTTCTCTCCCCTGGCGGCGAGCCAGTCGTTAATCTCCTTCTCGGCAAGCTCAAGAGCAGCCTTGCTATTCTCTCCATAGGAGGAGAGACCTCCGGTGAGGGCGAGCAGGGCCCCTATCGGCACCTCTCCCTTCAGACCAGCGGCGGTTCCCGACTTGGTAACGGTCTGTGTGATGGTCACGGTCTTGGCCCCAGGTGCACCGGCGGCCACGGTCTTGGTCACGGTCTTCACTCCGCCTCCAGCTCCGCCCACAGCCCAACCGATACCTATTCCTATGAGCAGTAGTATCAACATGAGGGCGTACGCGGTCTTATCCGACATTCTTCATCACCTCGGGGGGTTTTAACCCCTCTGGTGTGTCCCATCCTCCTTTATTTTAAAAATGATTATGGCCTCATATCAACAAAGCGACCTCCGACTCGACACTTTAGTTAGAGGAGGACCTGTCGGATTCCTCTCGTGAGCCTTATATATTGGAACACTCGCTTTTCCGCTCGCAGCCTGAAATCATCGATCGGAGGATCCTTCACTCAATCTACGATGCTCCCGGATTTGGCAATTATCTTTTTAACAATCCGGAATTGGGATAGGGAAGAGCAGGTTAAGTTGGGGGGAATCGCATGCAGATCTTGGCTGGACCAGTGGTACAAATCCTTATGACCGCTATAGGCTTCTCGGGTGGTCTGGCGCTGGCTGCCGCCGGGATAACCCTGATCTACATGACCACGGGTACCTTCAACTTCGCCCACGCCTCCATGACTGCCTGGGGCTTCTACATAGTTTTCTCCCTGTACAAGGTGCTGCTGGGCGGCAACCCATACCTGTACTTCCCCGTCGCCTTCCTGTTCTCCGGCCTGCTGGGGGTTATAACATACGTGCTTGTGAACAGATGGCTCCTCAAGAGGGGGGCCGACATGGTCACCCTGATGATGTCGACGCTGGGTGTCGACCTGGCCTTCTTCGCGTTCATAAACATATTCGCCGACTACCTGACTGCCGCCTACAAGGTGAATACCAGGCTCATAGTCCTCACCACCGAGGACATAGTACTAGGTAAGGTAGGTCCCTTCCCCTTCAAGGCTATAACAGTCATATCGGTGGCCATAGTCGTGGGGATGGCCCTGTTCTTCTTCCTCCTGCTCAACAAGACCAAGTTCGGCATAGCCTTCAGGATCACGGTGGAGAACCCCTCACTGGCCTCCATCCTAGGGATAAACACCGAAGTGATATACGCCTTCGCGTGGTTCATGGGAGGCGCCATGGCCGGACTGGGAGGCGCGATCCTCTCGCTGGTGATAAGTGGAACCCCGACGGTGGGCAACACGGTAATAGTTCCCGAGTTCGCCGCTTCCATAGTTGGAGGCCTATACTCCATCTACGGAGGTCTGCTGGGCGGATTCCTGATAGGACTGAGCCAGAAACTGATAATAAACTGGTTGGGAGACGTATTCGGCGGCAATATAGTGGTCTACGAGCCCATAATACCCCTGCTGATAATGGCCGCGACGCTGCTCATCTACCCAGAGGGACTCGCCGGAATCAACTGGGGCAGGATCCTAAGGAAGAAGTCCGGAAGGTGAGTGAGCATGATGGAGGGAATACTGGAGTACCTCTACAATCCCCTCGTGCTGAGCATCCTCGTCAATATGGCGGTCTTCCTCATAGTGACCCTGAGCCTCAACTTGGAGACGGGATTCGCGGGCATACCCCAGTTCGGCAGGGTTCTCGCCGTCATAGCTGGGGCCATAGGTGCAGGGGCCATAGCCGGCAGGATAATGGCAGCCATGATGGGACTACCCGCCGGCCTGGAGTACGTGGGCGATAAGAACTTCGTCATAGTGGAGCAGATGAACAAGGCGCTGGAATCCAGCCCTGCACTATCGATAGGGGCCCTTCTGCTGAGCCTGGCGGTGGCAGCGGTGATGGGGGGCATAATGGGCTACCTAGCGTCGTACCCGGCGATAAGGCTTAAGGAGGCCTACCTGGGCATCACCCTGCTGGCCTTCGGCGACGCTCTCCAGATAATAGCTCTCTACTACGATCCACTGGCCGGCGGGACCGCGGGGATAGTGGTACCGGATGTCTTCAGGTTCACCGGCACGGGCGAGATAAGGTTCCTAAGCAGCACGCTGATAATACTGGGAATAGCTGTCTTGGTCTACATATACGTCCAGAGACTGGCCAGATCGCCATTTGGAAGGGCGCTGAAGGCCATGAGGGACAATGAACTAGCGGCCAAGGTCTATGGTAAGGATATAGTGAGCCTGAGGGCCAAGACGCTGATAATAGGCGGCGCTCTGGCGGGGATGGGCGGCGCGCTGTGGACCCTGTACACGGGCAGCTTCAAGGCGCTAACCTACAACAGACTCACGTGGACCTTCTGGCCTTGGGCCTTCATGATGCTAGGAGGAACCGGAAACAATCTGGGAATAGTACTTGGTACCCTCATCTTCTCAACGATAAGGAGTCTGATATACGCCTACAAGACCGAGCTCACCACCTTCATACCAATAAACCCGAATTGGCTCGAGTACCTGCTAATAGGGGTCATAATAGTTCTCATAGCTCTATTCAGGCCTCAGGGGATACTCCCAGAGAAACCGGAGATGCCCCTATCCAAGAAGAAGATAGAGAGCATAAGGGCCTCCCTAGCCAAGGGAGACTGAACCATCCTCTCCAATTTTTCCCAATATCGTCGGTATGGACTCCCTCACGCCAAGCCTGCGGAGCAGGCAATCCACCACAGCCCCCCTCCTGTTTCCCGTGATGAAAAGAGGTCTTCCCCTTCTCCTCACTTCCTCAAGCAACCTCATTGCCCCACCGCAGGAGTCCGGGAGGCTGATTCCCCCCACTCTTCTGGCGAACTCCTCCGACCAGTCGCCAGACACCAGAACCCCGGAGTGGTCGACCCTTCCCTCTCTGATCATCCTTAGAAAAGCCCAGGTCCTTCCCGGTCTGTCCCTCCTCAGCTGGATGAATATGAGGGGTTTCCCTCCCAGCCACCTGACCAGTAGGGATGCGCTGTCGGGATCGTTCACCTTAGAGGCATCGAAGAAGGTCACTCCACTAGCTCCTCTCCACTTAAGCTGAGCCCTCATCCTCCTCAGATATACCCCGACATCCAGCCCGTCCAGCCCTAGATATCTCAATATCTCGTCCGCTAGAGCGGGAATCTCGGAACCAGGCATGTCGGGGTCTGGAGAGTTCACCTCTATCAGCTTCCTCGCTTCCCTTCTCAACACGTCGTTAAGATGCGGGTCTCCCTCACCACTGAAGACTACCTCCGAGGACGAGAAGGTGCTAGCCATGGAACGGGCTATTCTGTCCCTGTTCCTTCCCATCTCCTCCACATGATCAAGCCTGACATTTGTCACGGCTATGATCTGCGGCCTGACGAACACCTCATTGAAGACCCTCATGGTGTACGGGGATACTCCTTGATTCTCCATCACGCAGTAGTCCGACCTCCCCACCTCAAGGAGGTTCTCGTAAAGTCTGACTGGCCCCTCCCTCCTCATTCTCGTGACTCTCCTTCCAACGCAGAGGAGGGGCGATGCACCAGTCGTCTTGCAGAAAGATGATCTTCCCCTTGATGTCACCTCCCCATGGAGGATGATGGCCAGACTGGTCTTCCCTCTAGTTCCCTGTACGGTAACCCTAACATCAGCAAGCTTCCATGGAGGGTCAGCCATTTCGACTCCCCACTTATATCTTAAGAAAATTAACCAAGAGTACGGTGAAGATCCACTGTATTGTAAAGAATATTACCGAAAAGGAGGCTGTCCTTATAGGCTTGCCGGACACATGCACATCATAAGCTAGGAGCCCGGGGAGCGTTGAGATAAGCAGATATCCGACATTCACCCTGCTCAAGCTCAGTAACATCACGGTAAAGGAACTAATGACACTATTAAGGAAGAAAAGCCTCATTCCATAGAAGAGAAGCTTTCTATATGCCACCTCACCCACTGTATACGCCGTTATAGAGCCTACGATGATCACCGGAATGGATTCGGGAGCTAGGTATGAGTAGGAAGCGAGCAGCGGAACTGACAGCGACACGAGCCTGGATCCAGCTCTCTCGTACACGAGCCAGGAGGCCAGGAGGGATGAGATGAACACCACATAGGCCGCCAGTACCTCGTTCATCCAGCTGAGGGCGAGCCCTCAGCAAATAATGATTTATGTCAAAAGGCGAATTTCGGACTTGGTCGTTAAAGACCTTAATATTTAATAGCTTTCGGATCCCCCTAATCCCGACCCTGCAAGGGGGGATATCCTATGTCTACGGAACTTAACCCGTGGGAAGTTGCCCTTAAGCAGCTGGATAAGGCTGCTAAGGTCATGAATCTAGATCCCGGACTTCATGCTGTTTTGGCCAAGCCCAAGAGGGTCCTCGAGGTGGCCCTCCCCGTCAAGATGGACGACGGGTCCATAAAGGTCTTCACTGGGTGGAGGGTCCAGCACAACGATGCCAGGGGACCCCACAAGGGAGGTATAAGGTACCACCCCAACACTGACGTCAACGAGGTCAAGGCCTTGGCCATGTGGATGACTTGGAAGACGGCCGTGGTCGACATACCCTTCGGCGGTGCCAAGGGTGGAATTCAGGTCGATCCTCACAAGCTCAGCCTTGCCGAGCTGGAGAGGCTTACTAGGAGGTACGCATACGCCATATCTCCGATAATAAGCGTGGATGCCGACATCCCCGCTCCCGATGTGTACACCTCCCCGAGGGAGATGGCTTGGATAATGGACACCTACAGCATGCTCAAGGGTCACCCCGAGCCCGGAATAATAACCGGCAAGCCTCTCGAGATAGGAGGTAGCGAGGGCAGGGTGGAGGCCACCGCCAGGGGTCTGCAGTACACCGTCGAGGAGGCCCTCAAGGTCCTCGGTATAGACCCGAAGGGCGCCACCGCCGCGGTCCAGGGATATGGAAATGCCGGTTACTTCTCCGCTAAGTTCATGCACGAGCTCGGCATGAAGGTGGTCGCGGTCAGCGACACCAAGGGAGCCATTTACAACCCCGACGGTCTCGATCCCGATGCCGTGCTCGAGCACAAGAAGAAGACTGGTAGCGTGAAGGACTTCCCGGGATCCACTCCTCTAGCCGCCGATCCGGTTGAGGGTAACAAGAAGCTGCTCGAGCTTGATGTCGACGTCCTGATACCCGCCGCCATAGAGAATGTGATAACCAAGGAGAACGCTGATAAGATCAAGGCTAAGATAGTCGCCGAAGCCGCCAATGGACCGACCACTCCAGAGGCCGACGAGATACTGTTCCAGAAGGGGGTGCTCGTGATACCCGACATCCTCGCCAACGCCGGCGGCGTGACCGTCAGCTACTTCGAGTGGGTGCAGGCTAGGACTAGGGAGTGGTGGGACATAGACACTGTCAGGCAGAAGCTCAGGGCCAAGATGACCAAGGCCTTCAGGGACGTATACAACAAACACAAGGAAATGAACATAGACATGAGAACCGCTGCCTTGGTGCTCGCTGTCGGAAGAGTGGCCAAGGCCATGGAGATCAGGGGCATCTGGCCCTGAATCTCTCTTTCTTCTCTTCTTTTATTATTATCCATCCTTCATCTTGGCGCTATCATCCTGCTCCTGCGGTGGAGCCCCAACATTCAGAACTCGGGCTCGAAGCGGGTGACGCCATCTGGAAAGGAGGAATGGAATCCACGAGAAAAATGAAGAGAGGATGAAGAAGGAGGTCCACTGAGTCAGTGACTCACGGCAATCTGCTCCTCCTTCACCGATGATACAAGCTCCTCCCAGAGTTTCTCATTGAACTCGCAGCTTGGATCTGGTCCGAGCGGGTCTCCGTAGTAAGCGTAGGCCCTAGCCCTGCACCCACCGCATATGTATCTATAGGGACAGAACGAACAGTAGTAGTGATCCCTATCCCTTAGCCTATTGAATAGCTCGCTGTTGTGCCAGACGTTCAGGAATCCATCTTTCAGCACGTTTCCAACGACTATGGGCAGAAAGACACACGGCTGTATGTTGCCGTTGTGCTCTATCGAGCAGTATATCCTCCCGGCGCCGCATCCTCCCAGAAACTCGCCCAAGGCGAATCCGGCGGACAGGTACTCCTCTGGTATCCGGAGGTCGGCGAAGTGAGTGGGGGCCAGCTTACCTCCCTTATCTACACCCCTCAGCGAGACGACCGCGTACAGCGGGCTAGTTGAGAAGGCTTGGAGCTGTCCGGAAGATAGTTCAGAGTAGAGGAGATCGAGCACCTCGTACCTCTCCTTCGGGGAGAGATCCATCTCAACTATCTCCTTGCCCCTTCCAGTCGGGATGAAGTTGAACGCTATGAACCTGTCCACCCTGAGCTCCTTCGCCAGCCTTATCATGTCCGGAAGTTGCTTGTAGTTGATCTTCGTCACCGTGGTGGCTATCCCCACCTCAAGCCCAGCAGCCTTCGAGTTCTTTATCCCCTGAACCGCTCTCTCCCAAGCTCCCCTTATCCCCCTGAAGCTGTCGTGGACCTCCGGATTGGGGGAGTCCAGGCTGATCTCCACATAGCGCACACCTATCTCCTTCAATCTTCTCGCCACTTCCGGCCTTATGAGAGTCCCGTTAGTGGCAACGCTCACGTACATCCCAGTCTTGGCTGCTTCCCTCGCCACCACCCAGAAGTCGGGGCTCATCAGGGGTTCGCCACCAGAGAACGATAAGGCAGCGACCCCGGCCTCATCCAGCTGCCTCAGAACCTCAAGCTTCTGATCAAGGGTTAGCTCGTCGGGAGCAGGGAATGGAGAAGCGTTGGCGTAGCAGTGCTTGCACTTCAGATTGCACCTCTTGGTGAAGTCCCATACCACCATGAAGGGGGCATAGAGCTTCTGGGGTCTCGTGATGCCGTAGTAGGCTATGCCTAGGAGTACGTTTGCGACACCCCTCCTCATGTAAGCATCCCTGAGTCCGTTCCTCAACGACTCCTCGCTAACTCCGAACTTGGAAGCCGACATCGAGAGGATCTTGCTGATCATGGAGGAGAGGAATCTTTCTCTCCTATTCGATGGCTCCTCAACTCCCGCATATATTCCCAGTAGCTTAGTAATCTGCTTTGGCGATCCCAGCTTCTTAACCACTGATCTGGTGACCGGATTCCCGAGAACCCTCCTCAGGAAATACACGAGGCGCTTGACCTCTACTCCCTCACTCTCCGTCATATCAGGTCCAAACAATATATAGTACAAAGGTTAAATAAAAAGATATTTTGTTTATGACGCGTGGTATTGGTAATAAATTACCATAAAAAAATGGGAAATAATATAAATCATTCTTGAAAAAAGGGTCGGGAAGCACCTCTAGCGGCACGACTTCCCGGTGGAGTGGAAAAGATATTCCAAAAAATGAAAAGGGTGCGCTGGCATACATTTATAAGGCCGAGAGAGGGGCTAGGCCAACGCCTCTTGAGGCGAGTGGTATGTCGACTAGCAAGAAGGTATCCGAGCTTAGACCCGGAGATAACAGCGTCAATGTAAAGGTCCGGGTCATCGAAGCGGGCGAACCCCGCGTTGTGGAAACCAGGAAGGGCCCCCGGACTCTCTCGGAGGCCACTGTTGGTGATGAGACCGGCAGGGTCACCCTCACCCTCTGGGGAGATCATGCTGGCAAGCTTTCCGAGGGACAGGTAGTGGAGCTGCAGAACGCCTTCACCACCGTTTACAGGGGGAAGGTGCAGCTCAACCTGGGCAACCTCGGTAGCATAGCCGAGGCCGATGATTCTGACGTCGTCCCGGCCGATCAAATCCCGGAGGATGTCCCCGAGGCTCCCGAGGATTACAGGCCTCCTAGGAGGAGAAGGAGCTACGGGGGTTACGGCAGGGACGACAGCTACAGGGGCAGGCCCAGGTGGTGAGTTCTCCAGCTAGCTCCGATCTATTTTCGGAGCTTGAGTCTAACTCATTTTTCTAGAAAAAGAATCCATCAGACCCTACCGACTTCCTGATGCCCGGCTGATTGGAGCGGCCACGTGATCTCCCGAGAGGAGATGGGCCCCCTGGAGCAGAACCCACTGGATTAAATAAACTCATGTATTTAAATATCCCCGAGGTAATAGTAAGTGGTTGAGTTCGAATATGTCTGGCGCCTCTAGAACAATACTCTCAGCCCTGATGGTTGCCTTGATAATTTTGCTCACCCCGTTTTACGTACTCGCTTCTTCCTCACCTTCAAAGGCCAAGATCTATCTAAAACCCGTAAGCGATACGTACATCCAGAAGACCTGCTCCGACTGCAAGATGTTCAACGAGAGCGAGCTTAGGGTGGGCATGGAGGCCCTCAAGGTCATGGATACCAGCGTGTTCGATCGCGTCGCCTACAAGGTCGTGATGAGGGGCCCATACTCCTCCATCCTAAAGTTCAACCTATCGGAGATCCCGCCCGGGGCGGAGATAAAGCAGGCCAGGCTCTGGCTTTACGTGAAGAATCCACCCGAGGGGACTCTGAGCCTCCTGCTCTACGTGCTGAAGCAGGAGTTCAATGAGACAGAAACTACTTGGATTTACAGGACGTCCAAGGCCATGTGGAAAACTCCTGGGGGTTACTCCGAGCCCGAATATGTGGTCAAGACGAGGGTAACTGACTCACTCTCTGAGGGAGATTCGGTCGGATTCTTGGTGACTGACTATGTGAAGAGGGTCCTCAGCGGTGAGATAAAGGATTACGGGGTGGTAATCAGACCGAAGACAGGAAAGGTGTCTCTATCAGATTTCGGGTCCTCGGATGAGCTGAGGCTCTATGTGGACTTCTACAGCAAGGAGGGCGCGAGGAGGGCCCAGAAGACTAGGTACTCCCCGATACTCTACGTGGAGTTCATCAAGCCAACCGCCACGATATCCCTCTCGAAGGACGAGCTCACCCTGAGGAGGGGGGAAAGGGCATCCCTCACCGCGAGCGAGAGTGGATCTTTCAGGGGACGCGTAACTCTCAAATATAGGGTACTCGAGGCCCCGGGCCTGAGGGTGGGGCCGCTTAAGCTCAACATCTCCAGCTACAATGAGGAACCGGGATTCTCGGCTGATATAGAGATCCTGGCCACTGCCCATGCCCCCCCTGGCACGTACGTCATCGAGTTCTACCCCAATGCCCCGGGTTATGGTCCGGAAGTGGTGGATTACGGGAGGGCCAACCTGAAGGTTGTAGTCGAGGGCCCGACGGAGACCCAGACCCAACAGTCTAGTACCCGAACCCACACCGTCTCACAGACCCAGACCCGATCAACTGTAACCGGGACAGGCCAGAACACAGCTAGCCCCACGATTCCCAGCACCACGATGACCTCGAAGGTCACGGTGACCGCTTCCTCACCCGCGACGGGCACGAAGGTTCCCACTATGACTCCTGCACCGATTAGGACCACCACCGTGATAGTAAGGAAGGAGCGGTGGGAGAGCGGAGTTCTGCTGGCATCCATAGGTTTGCTCTTGGCCCTGCTGGTGGTAATCTCGGCCATCCTCATCAGGAGGAGGCCCTGACATCCACCATTTTTTGAGAGGAATGGCCGATATTGAGTAAAATATACTAACAATAATAGTCGTATTTCGAACCGGAAGAATCAACAAGCGTTAAATTTTTCCTCCTTACAGATTAGGGGTGGTTGCTTGGCCGGCCCAAAGGTGGAATTCTCACTCTGGACTAGGCTTATCCCTGAATCGGAGATAAGGAGACTCCTGAAGTATAGGGTGAAGTATTACTTCGCCGGCGGGAAGCCAGGTGTTCTCCCGCTCGGCGCCTTCCCCATGATACTGAATACCATCGCCTTGACCGAGCTCGAGGGCATATTCTCTGGCAGGGAGACTGACGTGATAGAGGACTACAACTACGGTCCGACTGACGGTCTCCCCGAGGTCAGGAAGGTGATGGCCCGCATAATGAGGGAGAGGGACGGGATAGAGCTGGACCCAGAGGATGGGTGGAGGGAGGTCCTAATAACCACCGGCTCTCAGCAGGCGATACACCTGACGCTTGACGTACTCCTCAACCCTGACGATGTGGTGATAGTGCCCGCCCCCGTCTACCTAGGATTCGTCAACGTGGTGACGAAGTTCAGAGGGCAAGTGGTAGCCGTCCCCGGTGACAAGCATGGGATGATTCCCGAGTACGTGGATAGGGCCATAGACAGGGCCGTGAGTCAGCTGGGCAAGAAACCCAAACTCGTGTACGTGGTGGCGGACTCGGACAATCCATCTGGGACCACCATGCCAGAGAGCAGGAGGAGGGCTCTCCTAGATGTGGTCAAGGACAAGGGGCTCTACCTGGTGGAGGATGCCGCCTACAGAGAAATACAGTTCAGGGGAGAGAGACTGAAGCCAATAAGAGCGTTCGACGAGGACGGCAGCTCCGTCATCTATATGAGGACGACCAGTAAGGAGGTGGCCGTTCTCAGGGTTGGCTACAACCTTATGCCCCCGGAGGTCAGAGAGGAGGTGGTGAAGGCCAAGGGCTACAACGATCTCTGTACCCCAACGATAACCCAAAAGATAGCGAAGGTCTACTATGAGAAGTACTTCTCCCACTTCATAGAGAAGGTGCGAGAGGGCTACAGGAGGAGATACGAGGCCATGGCCAAATCCATAGACGAGGACTTCCCCGATGGCGAGAGGACGGATCCAACTGGAGGTTTCTTCATATGGTGGAAGGCGGCCAGAAAGGACTTCGACGCCAAGAAGTTCCTAGAGGAAGTAGCGATACCGAATGACGTCCTCTACGTTCCGGGACAGGCATTCTATCCCCTCAAGGGTTACCTGTTCCATCCGGAGAGCGGCGAGCTGGTGGATGCCTCAAAGAGTCCAACCAACGCCATAAGGCTCAGCTACTCCTATATGGAGCCCGAAGTCATAGAGGAAGGCATAAGGAAGCTGGGGAAGCTGCTCAAGGATCATCTGGGCTGATAGCCCCTCTTTCACTTATTTTTCCCGAGAAGTGTTCGAGTGCCCCGCAAAGTGTTAAATAATTTACCCTGCATTTTCTGAGCGGGGGTCTCCCCTATGTCGGATTTGAGGGAATCCCTAAAGAGTGGTATAGTGGCCATGATGAGGGAGGCCGCTTTTAACGTCCCGCGGGATGTCAAGGAAGCCCTTCAGAGGGCCTACGAGATTGAGGACAATCCCGTGGCCAAGGCCAATCTCAAGGCCATCCTGAGGAACATCGAGGTGTCGGGACAGACAAAGCTACCTATGTGCCAGGACACGGGTACTCCCACCTTCTTCATAGAGTTGGGAGAGGACTTCCCGCTGAAATCCGAGCTCAGGAGCCTGGTGGAGGATGCGGTAAGGACCGCCACCGCCGAGATACCCCTCAGGCCCAACGCCGTCAATCCGTGGACCTACCAGAACTCCGGGGATAATACCGGAAGGTACGTTCCCATAATACACCTGGAGCTGGTTCCCGGGAGCGAGATGAGAGTCATCTACCTGGCCAAGGGAGGTGGGAGTGAGAACACCTCCAAGCTCTATATGCTCAGTCCCGTCCTCGGTCTCAAGGGGATAAAGAAGGCGGTTATAGACGCCATGGTTGATGCTGGGCCCAAGCCCTGCCCGCCCATAATAGTGGGTGTAGGGGTCGGGGGCAGCGCCGACATGGCCCTCAAGCTCGCCAAGAAGGCGACCTTCAGGAGGCTGGACGAACCCAATCCGGATCCCAAGCTGGCGGAGATAGAGCAGGAGCTCTTGGAGAAGATAAACTCGCTGGGCCTCGGTCCCATGGGTCTCGGGGGCAAGACCTATGCCCTGGGCGTGAAGATAGAGTGGGCTCACAAGCACCCGGCCAGCCTGCCGGTGGGCATAAACACACAGTGCTGGGCCTTCAGGAGAGCAGAGGCCGTCTTCGACGGCTCCGGAAATATGAGGTTGCTTCTCCCCCCGTGAGGAGGTGATTGAAATGGCCGAGTACAGGTTGAGGACTCCCGTTTCCGAGGAGGATGTTAGGAAACTCAGGGTCGGTGACATAGTCTATCTGGATGGCATCATCGTGACCGGCAGGGATCAGGTTCACAGGAGAGCCTTGGAGCTGGCGGCGAAGGGAGAGAAGGACAAGGTTCCCGTAAACCTAGAGGGAATGGCCCTCTATCACTGCGGACCGATAGTGAAGAAGGTTGACGGCGAGTGGAAGATCTTCGGCTTCGGCCCCACCACCAGCGCCAGGATGGAGAGCGTGGAGGCGGACTTCATCAGGGAGTTCAGGGTCAGGCTGATAATCGGCAAGGGAGGGATGTTCGAGAAGACCACCCAAGCGATGAAGGAGTACGGGGCCGCCTACCTGGCCTACCCGGGCGGCACTTCGGCCGTGGCAACAAGCGCGGTCAAGAGGGTCGTGGATGTGCACTGGCTCGACCTCGGGACCCCGGAGGCCATGTGGGTGGTTGAGGTCGAGAACTTCGGTCCCACGATGGTGGCCATAGACTCCCACGGTAACAACCTCTACATGGATGTCTTGAATAAGGCCAAGAAGACCGCAGAGCAGATAAAGGCCAATATCTGAATCCCCCTCCATCAAGATACTCATTTCTTTTTTTGGGAACATATCGAAACGTTCTGGAACGTTCTAGGCAATCATGTTTACATAGGATCACCGGCCTTCCTTTGTGGAGGATTGGGGATGGCTAGCCTAGTTGAGTCATCCATCTTCTCGCTCGAGGGCTTGGGCTTCAGGGTCCTTTACTGGAGGATAGACAGAAGGACCGTTGAGGTCATTCTGAAGGCCCAAGGCGACTTCACTGAAGCGGTAACTAGACTTAGGAGGGATCTCAGGGCGAGGAAGGCATCATTCGATGTATCGGCCGAGGGCGGGGAACTCCTAGTCAGGATGATCTTCGAGCTGGGAGATCCGCCCGAGGGGATGAGACCCAAGGGACTGAACGATCTCTTGGCCTGGGGGCCTAGTCTCTAATCTCCTTCCTCCTCAGGGCTATAAGGACTTCTGCCGCAGCCAGCACTGAGGCCAGATCCTCTGGATTTTCGAAATTTATCTCTTTCAAGGCTCTCAGGTAGCGAAGGTATGCCCTCCTGAACGCCCTCTCCTCCCTCATGCCCAGCGGCAATTTGACCCTGCGCTATAAAAAGTGGGTTTAACTAATAAACAATTTTGAGGCGTACCTCAGCCTTCAGATTTTCCCCCTCAGCAGGGATCCGTCAGGCATGAGAGCGATTTCCGGAGTTATACCAGCCTTTCTTAACCTCTCTCTTACGCTGGGATACAAAACCACCAATTCTGGCTCGAAATCCCTGACAAGAGAAGGATGGATCTGGGCCAGCCTCGCGAGAAGCACCTCAACCTCCTCCTCTGTGGAGAAGCTGACGATAGCCGATGCATGCACGCTGGCCCCGCTCCTCACTAGGTTCTGGAGTCCCGCCAGCTGGAGATGGAAACCCGTCCTGCTAGCCCCAGTGAGCCTGTGGAACTTCTCGGGATCGGTTCCCTTGAGGGAGACCCTCACGTGAACGTGCTCCCTGGCCAGCTGCTCCGCGTATCCCTTGTCGGACAATAGGATTGCATTGGTCTCCAGTATGAAAAGGAGTCCGCTTCCCTCTAACTCCTCGATCAGCTCCAGCAGATGCTCCCTTCCTATCGTAGGCTCCGCGCCGCTTACTCTGACCCTTCTGTATCCTCTCCTTGCGGCCCCCCGGATCATCATCTTGGCCACCTCTCTAGGGGAGTAGAACCTACCGGCATCGGGATTGGAGGCGTAGCGGAAGCTCCAGCAGAACAGACACCTCAAGTTGCACCCAACTGCATCCGCCGTGAATATTCCACCGTAGAACCTTGAGGGCCTGAACCTGTAGTACCTCCTGAGCTGACCATCGGGCGAGGACTTGGTCACCCTCGTCTCCACGATCCTCGACAGCTCCACGGGATCGTAGCCCTCAGGAGAGCCTCTTGGCAATGTCCCTCCCTATCCATACACCGGATGCCGAGGCTTGGACCAGCCCCCTAGAGACTCCGGCACCATCACCGCCGGCATAGAGCCCCCTCACCGCCCTAGTCTCCAAGTTCTCCTTCAAATCTAGCCTAGCGGTGTGGAGCTTCACCTCAATCCCGTAGAGGAGGGTGTGATCGGATGCTATGCCCGGCATGATCTCGTTCATGGCCTGGAGCATCTCCAGGATGTCCTTCAGGTAGCGATACGGGAGGACGAAGCTCAGATCACCGGGAACGGCAGAGGGGAGCGTGGGCTTTACTATGCTCCTGCTGAGCCTCGACTCGGTTGATCTCCTCCCCCTCTTCAGATCACCGAACCTCTGGATTATAGGCTGGTTGCCCGCAATGTTGTTGGCCATCCTTGCTATGCTGAGCGCGTAAGATATCGTGTCTTTGTACGGCTCCGTGAACTTAGTCGTGACCAGAACAGCGAAGTTGGTGTTATCCGTCTTGTAGTCCTCCCTCGCCACGCCGTTCACCGTTACTATTCCCCAGTAGGACTCGGTGACCACCTCTCCTCCGGGATTCACGCAGAATACCCTGACCTTATCGTCGAAGGTCTCGCTGTAGTATATAAGCTTCGGCTCGTACAGTACCTCCGTGAACTCCTCCATTACCTCATAGGGCACCTCGACCCTGACGCCCAGGTCCACCTTCCCTCCTTCCACTTTGATCCCGAGCCTCCTTGCCTCTCTGACCAGCCAGCTGGCTCCCACCCTGCCCGGGGCCACCACCACGTACCTGGACCTGAGCTCCTCGCCGTTGGAGAGCCTGATCCCCCTCACCTGACCGTCCTCAACCAGTATCTCGTCGGCGGATATGCCGAACCTGAAGGAGACTCCCATCTCAAGGAGCCTCTTCCTGAAGTTCCTGAGCACTCTGAAACCTCCATCACTCCCCATGTGCCTTATCCTGAAGGGGACGAGGAGAAGACCGGCCTTCAGGGCCTTGCTCTTGAGCCTCTCGATGGCATCCCTGTCCACCCCATAGACCTTCTTGGGCGCGCCCAGCTCTAGGAACACCCCGTCGACGTAGTCTATGAGATCCCAGACCGCCTTCTCTCCTATTATGCTGGCGAGATCCCCGCCGACGTCCTTGGTCAGGTTCAGCTTACCATCGCTGAACGTGCCAGCCCCCCCGAAGCCCGAAACTATGTCGCACACCGGGCAGGCCAGGCACTTGCCCACGCTCTTCAGCGGGCACTTCCTCCCCTCGAGATCCTTACCCAGCTCGACCACGAGGACGCTTGAATCAGGAACTAGCTTCTTGATCTCCATAGCGGCGAAGAGACCCGTGGGTCCCGCACCGACTATTACCACGTCCCAGTCGCTCAACCGTTACCCTTTCGGTTCTCGCCAGGTGGGCGATAATAAACCCTTCTCCTTGGAGAGGTAGGAGAGGGTGCCCAGGTAGCGGCCATCCAGCGTGAGGACGTCGGTAGCGTCCGGGTCTATGCACTTGGGGAAAACGGGTCCCCTCTCCCTCATCCCGAGCAGATTCCCGTAGCCCAGCATGTCGTTGAAAGCTGGCATCACCACTAGGGTGGGTGGCACGAAATCGCAGGTGGTCTCGGCCACCAGCCACACCGGGATCTTGCTCACGCCCCTCAAGAATATTGCGGGGTGAACGTGCCCCATGACCCCGAACTCATACCTTCCAGCATCGGGCGGCGGGATTGCGTGACCGTGGAAGATCCACGCGTCCCCTAGGGGGGCGCCCCTGGGTCCCCTCAGCTCGCACGAATCACCCACCACGCTGGCTATGGATCCATCGTGATTACCCACGGTGAGGACCACCCTAGGGTAGCTGGGGGAAACGCCCTCCAAGAACCTCCTCACCCTGAATCCCGATGACAGGCCGATGGAATGCTTCAGATCCCCCACTATCATCAGGCCGCTGGCCGGGCCGAGGGCTAGGACCCTCTCCACCATGCCGTCAGTTCTGTCCGGTATGTAGACCCCCTCCCTGGCGAGCTCCAGCTCGAATCCCAGGTGTAGATCAGCTATCAGCACCCATCTCTCCCCGTCAACCTTTATCTCTAGGGCGGGGGTCCCCCATATGGGCTCCATCGTGGGGACGTGCCGGCCGGGATTAAAAAGGTATGAGATGATGGCCCAGCTCCCGTGGGGCAGCGCCCTTAAGGCCCTGAGGGCGGCCCTGAGGGGGAAGGTGATCAAGCACATCTTCAGGCCCAGCGGCAGGTATCTCTACGTGGTCGAGGGCCCTAGGGGCCGTCATCTGGTCATGGGGGGGATGGGGTGCTCATGCCTCGACTACTACCTGAACGTCGTAATCAGGAGGAGGAGAGATGTGTGCTATCACATCGCTGCAGTCGCTATATCAGAGGAGGAGAGAACTTACAGGGTTAGAGAGCATAGGGACCCGGAATTCATAGGAGTAGTCAAGAGGGCTCTTTCCTCCGAGGGATTGGATCCCGATCCCTGATCGTTAATAGGCGAAGCCTTTTTATCTCGATGTTGTCTCATTCGACGTAAGTGGTTCTGATGGAGGTCGACGAGGAACTCGATAGGGAGCTGCTATCAACATACCACAGAAGGATACTGAAGGAGATCGTCGCCAAGAAGATCGCCGGCGATATCCTCTTCAGTCAAAACATAGGACTGGCCATGAGGAAGTGGAGGGAGTACTTCGGCATTAAGCAGAGTGAGTTGGCCAGGCTCCTAGGAGTGTCCGCATCCGTGGTTTCGGACTACGAGTCCAGCAGGAGGAAGAGTCCGGGATCCCTCGTCCTGAGGAGATTTATAATGACCCTCCTGGACGAGGATGAGAAGAAGGGAGGGGCTGTCATAAGGACCTTGGTCAGGACGACCGGCATGATCCCCCTCCTGTCGAGCGTGATCGACATGAGCGAGTTCACCCTACCGATAGAACTGGAGAAGTTCCTGGAGGTCATAGAGGGGAGGATAGTCGTCGAGGCCCCCCAGCCGACCTACATTCACGGCTACACCGTCATAGACAGCATAAAGGCCATACTCAGCCTGAGCGGGTCCGACTTCATGAGGCTCTTCGGCACCTCGACGGAGAGGGCACTCATATTCACCAAGGTATCGGCCGGGAGGAGCCCCCTGGTCGCCCTGAAGGTGATAGACATAAGGCCCAGCCTGGTCGTCCTCCATGGCCCCCAGCCAGATAACGTCGACAGGCTGGGAATGAAACTGGCCTCCACCATGAGGATCCCCCTGGCCGTCTCAATGATAGAAGATGTCTACGAGCTTGTCGAGAGGCTGAGGGAGCTAACGGGATGATCAACCGGCCATGGCGGCCCCCGCTATGACCAAGGCAGATCCAAGCAGCCCCGTCAGCCCCACGTCCTCCCCCATCAGCACCCCGATCATCACGGCCGACGCTGGCTCCACGTTGGACACTATCCCGGCCGTACCCGCCTCCACCTTCCCAATTCCCCTCGCGTGTAGGTAGTAGGCCACGAAGGATGTGAATATCCCCAGGTAGAGCACGGAGGCGACGAAAGAGGGGTTGATGGAATACCTCTCGGAGATCAGGAACGGGACCAGCTCCAAGGCAGACCAGGGCTGGGGACCCAATCCTACCTCTAGGGCTGAGTAACCGGACGTCATGAGCTTCTTGGCCATCAGGATTATTCCGGAGTATGCTAGGCTGCTCCCCATCCCGAAGAGAACACCTTCCAAGTTGAATCCCCCTATACCGGGGAGCTGGGTCATGATGACTCCCGAGCCAGAGAGGACAAGGGCCAGCACTCTCCTGCAGGTCATCCTCTCTCCCAGCAGCAGGTATGCCAGCACGATCACTATTGCCGGCGCCGTGTACAGCATCACCGCCGCCACCGCCATGCCAGAGACCATCACGCTGAACATGTAGGTGAGGAACAGAGGACCGGTGAACAGGAGGCCCATAACAGCCAAGTTCCTGTCGAGCACCCTCTCCCTCAGGACGGCTAGGGCGAGCAGGGCGCTGATCAGGGCCCGGAAGGCTCCTATGGACCCGGGTCCAGCACCAGCAGCTAGAGCGACCTTGGTCGCCACACCTATGGTGCCCCAAAGGAAGGCCGCCGCGGCGATGTAGATCCGTCCATCCAACCGATTCCACCCCGGTGGAATTGGCGTGGAGGCCCAGCTCAATGAGGCTACTGTCGTACCATGTTTATTACGCTTTCCACTCCATGAAGGGCGATGAGAGCCGAGGCTGCGATGGCGCTCCTGATGCTGGTGATGGTCCTCCCAACATCAGCCCTGCTGGCAGCTCCCATACGGGCCGCGGTGCCGATATACGTCCCGGCCAACCTGCCGGTCACCGGGACCGTCTGCCTACCGTCGGCATTGGCTGCGGGACTGAGGGCCAAGCTGTACGTGGACAACGCCTTCATGGACGAGGGATCCGCCAACGAGACGGGCTGCTACAAGGTGACAATAAAGCCCCTGACACCCGGAAAGCACGATCTCTACGCCGAGATATACAAGGGGAGCATAAAGGTGGCGGAGATATCGGCCGAGGTTATCGCGATAGAGGGGATGATAGTCCTCAGGCCCGATCCCTTGGCCACCGTTGAGAGGGGCGAGACCAAGGGGGTCTCGCTGTTCATAGAGAACAGATCGCCCGTCAACATGAGCAATGTAAGGTTGGAGATAGAGGCCCCCTTCCCGATATACGGCGAGCGCATGACGAGGGTGAGGAACTTCGTCATCAGGGGTTCCTTAGGAGACCTCAGGGTCAACGAGACTAGGGAGATCAGGCTGGAGCTGGCGGTACCATCCGGCTTCAGGCCCGGGACTTACCCCATCAGGGTCAACATGACCTACGTGGTAGGGGAGTCGGCCTATTCCGCCCCCATGAGGGTCTCGGTGGTGGTGACCGGCTCCACCGGGTCCAGCATCCAGAATCCCCATCCTACTACTCCCGCCACCTCCACCGGCGAAGTGAGGCGCGAGGTGAGGACTAAAGCAGTCATCGGGGAGGAGACGGGGGTTCCCGTCTGGGCCTTCCTTGCCATGCTGATCGTCGGGCTGGTCGCCGTGGCGTACGTGCTCTGGATGGTGAGCCGGCGCCAATAAACGTTAAAATTCCGATTTTTCTCCCCCCATCTAGGGGGAGAACATGGTTGAGATAGAGGAGATAGGTGGAGAGCTGAGGATGGAGAGGATAGGGGCCCACAGCCACATAAAGGGGCTGGGACTGGACGAGAATGGCAGGGCCAAGCCCGTAGCCGACGGGCTGGTGGGCCAGATCAGGGCGAGGGAGGCAGCTGGCCTAGTCGTGATGATGGCCAAGGAGGGGAAGCTCAGTGGGAAGGCCGTCCTGCTCGCCGGTCCGCCCGGAACGGGCAAGACAGCCATAGCAGTGGCCATGGCCAGGGAGCTGGGAGAAGACGTCCCCTTCATCCAGCTGAGCGGATCCGAGATCTACAGCACCGAGAGGAAGAAGACCGAGGTGCTCATGGAGGCCATGAGGAAGGCCATAGGAGTGAAGGTCAGGGAGCTCAGGAAGGTCTACGAGGGGGAGGTAAAGGAGCTCGATGTGAAAATGGGGTCCAGCCCCTACAATCCCTTCGTCAAGGTGCCGCAGGAGGCCGTGATAACCCTGAAGACAACCGAGGAGGAGAAGAAGATAAGGGTCGGTCCGAACGTAGCTAGGCAGCTGGTGGAGTACGGCGTGACCGAGGGGGATGTCATAATGATAGACGCCAAGGACGGCAGGGTATCGAGGGTTGGAAGATCGACCGAGTCCTTCTCATACGATCTCGAGGCAGAGCAGCTCGTCCCGAGGCCCGATGGACCTGTGCTAAAGGAGAAGGAGTTCGTTTACGTCCTGACGCTGGACGACCTGGACAGGATGGTGGCTAGGAGGAGGAGTGGTGGTGGCCTCTTCTCCCTGCTCTTCGGGGTGGAGGAGAAGGAGATCGACCCAGAGGTGAGGGTAGCCGTGGATCAGCAGGTCAAGGACTGGGTGGAGATGGGAAGGGCCGAGATCGTCCCAGGAGTGATGTTCATAGACGACGCTCACCTGATGGATATAGAGGCCCTGAGTTTCATCTCCAGGGCCATGGAGAGCGAGCTCGTCCCCATCATAGTGATGGCCACCAACAGGGGTGTTACCAAGATAAGAGGGACCGAGATCGAGGCTCCCTTCGGCATGCCCCTGGACCTACTGGACAGGCTGGTGATAATAACGACGGAGAAATACAATAAAGATGAGATAGGCCACATACTCAGGATAAGGGCCAAGGAGGAGGGGGTAAAGCTGGCCGACGAGGCCCTCGACATCCTCACCGAGCTGGGAGCCGAGAAGTCCCTCAGATACGCAGTCCAGATACTCGGGATAGCGGGGGTGAAGGTAAGGGCCTCTGGAAGGGAAGAGGTGACTAGGGAGGACGTTGAGGAGGTAGCCAAGAGGTTCAGCGACGTGAGGGAGGCAGTGGCCCACCTGAGAAAGTACGAGGAGGAACTCCTCAAGTGATCCCTCTCTTTCCCCTAACCTAGCTCCCTATTGACTCCCCTCCCTACCTGCTAGCCTTCCCTCGCATCACCCGCTCCAGCCACCCCCTCACCTCCTCCTTGAGGAAGTCCGGCAGCTCCTCGAAGGGAACTACGGATGTCCTGGCCCTCAGGTAGGGCAAGTCTCTTTCCTCGGACCTGCTGACGACCAGCACCCCTCCCTCGAACAGGTAGTAGGAAATATCTCCCATCTCCTTCAGGAGCACGGCATTCTCCTCAGTGACGCCCTTGAGCCTTCTCCTCGCCTCCTCCAACCACAAGACCCATCACCGCTACTTTAGCTCGAAGCAGTAGGGAGTTACGCCTCTCCCTATATCAAACTTTTTCATACCCCCCTAGGCGTGAACCCGGGTGGTACAACGAAAGCCGGTTTGAAGGGATTGGCCCTGACGCTGGTTCTGGCGCTACTGCTATCTCCTCTCATTAGCACTGGAGCCCAAGGGACAGGCGCTGTCTGGTATGATCCCATGGAGGAACCCCGGCTGCCCCAGCTCGATGTCAAGAGCATGACCATAGGGTGGAACGGCAGCCTGATGCTGACGTTCGAGTTCTACGGGGCCCCGTCGGCCCGCAACCTTAGCGTGGTGGGCAATGTGTACCTCGACAGGCTGGTCAAGGGAGAGGGAGTTCCAATGGGGGACGTGAAGGGAGCCGACTACAGGCTCGTGTTCTCCGTCGATCCCAACCGGACTGCCTGCTCGGTCGAGAGGTTCAACTCCTTGAAGGGAGGATGGGACCTCCTGGCAGCCGTTTGCTGGGTCAAGTTGGATGGGAACAGGATAGTCCTGAGAACGCCGAACGTCACGGCCGTCTTCCCCGAGGGTAGGTTTGGGGTGAAGGCCTACATGTGGATGGCCGAGAGGGACGACTTCGACTGGGTAACGTATAAGCTCAGGAATCAGGGCAAGGCGAAGATAGATGGCAGGCTGGGTGATTACAGTGCCCCCGTTATTCTGGATGCTGTAGGGGATGCGGACAGGCCTGCAGATTACAAGGAACTCTACGCCAAGGACGATTTCTACAACCTCTACTTCGCCATAGTGCCCGTCGATGGGCTGGGCTGTGATCTCAGGGGTTATGGAGCTAGGTTTGAGAGATTCTTCAACATCTACGTGGACTCCGACCAGAACACGAGCGATGGTCCGGAGCTCTGGGACGGCTTCCTCTACAGGTGCAATCTCTCGGGCCGGACTTGGGAGAGGCTTCCCACTAGGGCCATCTACACGATGAACCCCTCCCTCAGGAGGAAGGGAATAGCCGTCGGCAGGGTCTTCGAGTCCTACGTGTACCTGGGACCGGTGAGGCAGCAGGTAGTCAGCCACGGCAGGCAGTTCAACCTCAGCGCGGCCGTGCTAACCAGGTACATGGACGCCATCCCCGATAAGGGCTGGCTGGTGTACGGGGAGAAGCGGCTCTCCCCGTCTTCCTTCGAGGTGGTGGGACCCGAGACGGACATAGACATGAATGGGGACCTGTCGGGCAGGTTCAAGTCCTTCGGAAGGGCGACAGGCCTCTACAGGATAACCCTCGGCGGGCCTGCCGTCAATCCCTCATACAACGAGCCGATCGAGTTCGTCAAGAGGGGCGACCTGTTTTACGGGTTGAGGGTTGGCAACGTCACTTACTGGTCCTCCTACAGCCACAGGGACTTCGCCGTGGTTGGAATCCACAGGGCCGGAGGGGGCTTTTACGTGACAGCGGCTGGGGTCACCAGATACGGGACCAGGGCTGCCCTCATCTGGCTGAGCGAGAACATGCCACTGCTGAAAGAGGGAACCTACGTCCTTAGCTGGATAGACGACGGCGACGGAAGGGTGGAGATCAGCGAGATCGGGGTGGTGGCCTTTGAAGGATCCTAGACTCGTTGCCGTAGAGCTGGCCGTTGCCCTGCTCCAAGAGGTTCCTCCAAAGATGATCAGGTCCATTGACCTGCGTCGGATAAGGGCGGAGGCCCAGACCTTGGTGTACAGCTTCATGTCCTTGGAGGAGCTGGCTGAGCAGGGGATGCTGGATGGGCTGGAGTCTAGGGGTCGCGAGCTCATGGCCCTCTGGGAGAAGATGAGGGGAAGCGCCAGGACCCCGGCCGACGAGCTGAACCTGGCCAAGATCAGGTTCGCCGCCCGAACCTTGGCCGGCCTTCGTGGGAGGGTCGGCAGGGAACCCAGGCTCTACAGCGGGGTGGACTCCCTTTGGGGAACCCTCGTCTCGGTGAAACCCTTCGACGGGCTCAGGGCGACGGTTGTGGATGCCGGCGAGAGGTTCGATGTGGTCACCAACCTGGAGGTGGACGAGGGAGACGTGATGGCCTTCGCCATCCTGCCTCCCAGGAGATTCGGTCCCCACGTGTCCGAGGGCATGTTCATAGA
>JALWYH010000003.1 GCA_027078475.1 Thermoproteota archaeon | reverse complement strand
ATCTAGGGGCGGGAGAGGGAGGGAATTAGAGAAACCCCCCAACTCTGGATGTCCCGTGGTAAAGCCATCGTACAAGTACCTGAAGGATGCCGTCATGGGGAGGCCGATTCTAGCTCATCCTTCCCGAGTGGGTGGATTCAGGCTCAGGTACGGTAGGTCAAGGAACACGGGGCTCGCCAGCATTGGGATGAATCCGGCCACCATGTACGTGCTTGACAGCTTCGTGGCCGTCGGCACGCAAGTCAGGACGGAGAGGCCGGGGAAGAGCGCCGTGGTCATGCCAGTTGACTGGATAGAGGGACCGACGGTCAGGCTGAGGGATGGGAGCGTCATAAGGATCGATCATCCGGATGAAGCTAAGAAGCTCTCTGACTCGATCGAGAGGATACTGCACCTTGGAGATGTTCTGGTTGGCTTCGGAGAGTTCTTGGAGAACAATCACAGGCTCCTTCCCTCTGCCTGGGTGGAGGAATGGTGGTACGCCCTGCTGGAGGCGAGGGCGAGGGAGCTCGGTGCGGAACCCCCGGTGGGGAAATGGGAGGACGTCTCTTTCACCGAGGCCATCGAGATATCCAAGAAGTTCGGTGTTCCCCTCCATCCGAGGTACACTTACTTCTGGGAGCACGTCACGGTGAGCGAACTGATCTCCCTACTGAGGGCCGTGAGGGAGGGAACTAGGTCCCCAGGAGCTCTGTCCATCAGGGCCAGCGACGAGCTCAAGGAAATCCTTGAGAAGCTGGGCATAACGCACAGAGTCGGCATGGGCATGATCTGGGTGGAGGGGGACGATGCCTCTCTCCTGGAGTACCTCGCATCCAGCGTTCCCTTGAAGGGAGGAGTGGCTGACCTGTCGGAGTACGATACCATCAGGTTCCTGAACGAGCACCTGGACGTCACCATCATGCCCAAGGGACCCACCAAGATTGGCATGAGGGTGGGAAGACCCGAAAAAGCCAAGCCTAGGAAGATGAAGCCCCCTGTAAACCTCCTCTTCCCGGTAGGCGAGCTTAAGGGCATGACCAGATCGCTCGAGGCGGCCTACAATCAGGGGAAGGTCGAGGTGGAGGTCGCCATCAGGACCTGTCCCAAGTGCGGCACTAGGACCACTAGGTACAGATGTCCCAAGTGCGGCACCAGGACCGTACCATCCCAGTTCTGCCCAGTATGCGGTAAGAGGGTGAACGGGAGATGCAGGGACCATCCCAACGCCAAGCCGGTGCCCTACACTAGGACAACCATTAGTATCAGGGACGAGGTCGATGAGGTCCTGTCCGAGCTAGGGGAGGACAAGGGGGTCTTGAAGAAGGTGAAAGGAGTCAAAGGGTTAACCAGCGGATCCAAATCACCGGAGGTAATAGAGAAGGGTATCCTCAGGGGCAAGTACGGGCTCTTCGTGTTCAAGGACGGCACCATAAGGTTCGATGCCGTGAACGCCGCCCTGACTCACTTCAAGCCCTTGGAAGTGGGGGTGCCGGTGTCGAAGCTGAGGGAGCTCGGCTATACCCGCGACGTGAATGGTGAGGAACTTGTCGATGAGGACCAGCTGCTGGAGCTCAAGGTTCAGGACATTGTGATACCTAGGGAAGCCGGTAGGTACCTGTTCATGGTCTCTAAGTACGTGGACGAGCTTCTAGAGAAGGTCTACGGCCTTGAACCGTTCTACAAGCTGGAGAGCGAGGAGGATCTGGTCGGGCACCTGGTCCTAACCATATCTCCCCACACCTTCGTGGCTAACGTGGCTAGGATAATAGGCTTCACCGACGCTGATGTCCTCTTTGCCCACCCCTTCCTTCACGCAGCCAAGAGGAGGAACATAGACGGTGATGAGGACTCCATAATGCTCGCTCTCGACGGTCTCATGAACTTCTCACGGGAGTTCCTCCCATCAACCCCTGGAGGAAGGGAGGACGCCCCTCTGCTAATGGTCACTAGGGTCGATCCTGAGTACATAGATGACGAGGTCTACAACATGGAGGTGGTCTACTCCCTGCCTCCCGCCTTCTACGAGGCCACCTACCAGTACGAGGATCCCGGCAAGCTGAAGGATGTGGTTCCGACGGTGGAGACGGAGCTGAGCAGAGGAGTTAGATACCCGGAGGTAGGGTACTCTGTACCGACCTCCCACGTGTATAGAGGACCCCTCCGAACGACCTACAGGAAGCTTGGCAAGATGGAGGAGAAGATGAGGGCTCACTTCTCCTTGGAGGAGAAGATAGCGGCTGTCGACAAGATGGATGCTTTATCTAGGGCAATATCATCCCACTTCCTCAGGGACATAGTGGGCAACCTGAGGAAATTCGGTCAGCAGACCTTCAGGTGCACCAAATGCAACGCCAAGTACAGGAGACCCCCGCTCTCAGGTCGGTGCCTCGTGTGCGGCGGTCCCATACAGCTCACGGTCCACAGGGGAACCGTGCTGAAGTACTTGGAGCCAACCCTGTCCCTGCTGCGGGAATACGGCATAGAGGGCTATCTCTCACAGAGAATAAGGGTGATAGAGGCGGAGGCGAAGTCCCTGTTCAGGGAGGACAGCGAGCCCTCCAACACCTTGGAATCCTTGCTAGAGGATGGATCGCCTGGGATCGAATCTCGAGTGCCGGATAAAGGCGAGGATGGGGATGGATACGAGGAATCCGGGCGGGAAGAGGAGGGAAGAGGAGACAGCAGGAAGAACAAAGAGAAGAAGGAGGGAAGATCAGCCGCCAGGAAGCTGGTAGACTTCCTGTAGGGGGATCGGCATGAAGTGGGTCCGCATCAACGAGGTGAGGGAGGGCGAGGTGGCGATAGTAGGGGTGGTGATAAACGTGGTGGAGAACTACCTCATCTTGGACGACGGCACGTCTAGGGCGAGGGTGTACTACGATGGCGCATCCGATTTCAAGCCAAAGGACATAGTGCTGGTCGTCGGATCGGTCATAACGGCATCGGAGGACTTCAAGGAGCTTCAGGGATACGCGATTAGCGACATATCAGGAATAGATATAAGTTTACTCAGGGATGTGGATGAGGTAAGGCGGGAAGTGGAGGAAAAACTGAAAGGTGGTGGATGATGGTGAATAGGGTTGTCTTCGAGGAGGCCAGCACCCTTAAGGCCATAGTCGATGCCGTTGAATCCCTAGTGGGAGAGGCTTCCATAAAACTCGATCCTGAGGAGGGCATGGGTCTCCAAGCCCTAGATCCCTCTAAGACCGCCATGATACAGCTCATACTCCCTAGAACCTACTTCATAGACTTCGAGGTAGAGAAGTCAGACTTCTACGGAATAAACTTCACCGACCTCTCCAAGATACTTAAGAGGGTCAAAGCCAAGGAGAGGGTGGAGCTCGAGTTCTCGGAATCCGAGATGAAGGTCACTGCGATGAACGGCTACAGGAAGACATTCGAGCTGCCCCTGCTGGCTGGCACGCCCTTCGAGTTCAAGACCATAAAGGTGGACTACAAGGCCAAGGCCAGGCTGGACAGCGATGTCATACCAAACGCCATCAAGGACCTCAAGATAATCGGATCGGACGTGGAGATATACATAGACAGCGAAAAGGTGGAGTTCAGGGCGGAGAGTGATAAGGGCAAGGCCACCGTATCCATAACCAAGGAGGACAGGGCTCTGATAGACGTGTGGGCCGAGGAGCCATCCAAGAGCGTCTACAACATGTCATACCTAGAGAAGATGACCAAGCCAGCCAAGATATCCGAGGAGGCGGATCTCGAGCTGAGAACTCAGGCACCCCTCAAGCTCTCCTATCCGCTCGGGGGTATAGAAGGGGCTGGCATAACCTACTACCTCGCGCACCTGCAGGTATGAGCCGCATGAGGGAGAGTAAGATCCTCCTCATAGCACCTTTTTCCAAGGAGGCAGCATCCCTTCTGGAGGAGCAGGGCCTCACCTTGGAGGACCTGGCCTACGACCCCCTGCTCGAGGAGGCTAGGAGGCTATCGAGGGAAAGGCTCCTGAGGGCCTTGGATGCGAGGACACCTGCACGCCTCCCGGTCACCAACCCGGTGAATGAAGTTTACTCCTTCGTGGCCGCCAAGCTCATAGCCGCTCGGGTCGGGAGATCCATGCTCAGTAGGTTGGCCAACTACGAGGCGAAGAGATTCATGGAATTGTCCGAGCGCCTCTCCAAGGAGGAACTGATTCACCTCGCCAAAAGCACATTCAGCGTCAATCTGAAGGAGGAGAACGGTCTGTGGATTGACGTGACCAGCTACTCCAACGGCTGCTCCGGTATAGGGGGATCCAGATGGAGGCTGGTTAACAGGATCGTCAGGCGAGGTTACGTCCTGCTGGATGATAGGGAGCTCAGGAGGCTGCTCTCGGAGTACGTCAAGGCCAAGGTGATGGATACTCCTAGGGTGGATCTTCCACCACCCTTGGAGAATGTGGCCAAGGAGATATCTGATGCCTTCGCCAAGAGGATGAGAAGGAGGTACAGGAAGCCTAGGAAGGGTGACTTCCCGCCGTGCATAAGGGATCTAATCGCTAAGCTCAGGAGGGGAGAGAACCTGACCCACCAGGCCAGATTCGCCCTTACATCCTTCCTCCTGAACGTGGGCTGGTCCGAGGAGCAGGTGCTCGACCTGTTCAGGAGCGCGCCTGATTTCAACGAGAGGATAGCATCCTACCAGATCTCCCACATAGCGAGGAGGAAATACAAGCCACCCAGCTGCGAGACCATGAAGAATTGGGGCCTCTGCCCCGGTGACTGCGGGAGGAGGTACATGCTGGAGGGTCTCGATTGAGGGAGCTCAGGGATCTCTTCTCCAGATACTACAGGAGCATGGCCAGGACCATATACGTGTCCGAGGTGCCCATGAGGGAGTTCATGTTCAGGGACTTCGAGGGGAAAGTGAGGAGGCACATCTCCTTCGGCAGCCTAGGCGAACTCAGAAGGTTCATGACTGATGATCCACCGCTCCACGCCTACTACTCGGTCTCCCTCTACAGAAATCCTGCGGCTCCCATGGAGGAGAAAGAGCCCGTTAGAGCAGAGCTCCTCTTCGATATAGACTCCACCGATTTCGAGGATGAGGAATGCGAGAGGGATTCCTTGTGGAGGTGCAAGGAATGCGGGAGGACTGGGAGGGGGCTTCCTCCCGAGAGGTGTCCCGATTGCGGTTCGGAGAGGATAGAAGTCAACCACTGGCTGAACGAGAGGTGCATATCCCTCACCAAGGGCGAGGTGGCGAAGCTCGTGGATGTGCTCTCCGACGAGCTCGGCGCCCCACTGGATGAAATAGCCATCTCATACACGGGCAACAGGGGCTTCCACGTCAGGGTTCCGGACGGACCCCTCACCTCCCTGTCCAAGGAGGGCAGGAGGGAGGTGGCCTTCTACATCATGGGCAGGGGATTCGATCCAGTCCCCCTCATCAGGGTGGAGAAGGGCTCGATAAGGTTCGATCTCAGGAGCGGGGTCCTCAGGAGGGCGCTGATCTACCTCGAGAAGAGAGTCGATCAGCGAGGCGATCTTCCCAGTCGCCTGAAGGATAAGGTAATGGTTCTCATTGAGGGAGGCAGCGTGAGAATGGGCGGTCGCGAGAGGAGGTTGCTGATTGATCTATTGAGGGAGGCAGCTCAGGCCTCTGGGGCTAGGATAGACTGGATGGTCACCACCGACACCGGAAGGCTCACCAGAATTCCGAACAGCCTCCACGGCAAGACGGGATTCAGGGCCCTGAGCTTGACCTTGGACGAGTATCAGCAGTTCAATCCATTCACGGACGCGGTTGGCCTCCCTGGAGAGCCGGAAATCGATGTGAGGGTCACACTTCCCGTCCCTCGTTTCAAGCTTAAGGGGGAGACCTTCGGACCCCATTCCCCGGGAGAGGAGGTGAGAATTCCCGGATTCGCTGCTGCCTTCATCATTCTGAGGGGCAGGGCCGAGCCAGCCAATCGTTAATTAGGTGGGCATGAAGCACTACATTGAGGATGGTAAACTACAGGGAGATCATCAGGGAGGTGCTCATCTCGCTGGCGGAAGGAAGGGTCGATGAATCCCTAGTCGAAAGGCTCAGGCGGGCGGAGGAAGAGCTCCTCTCCGATCTCCCCGAGGGAGTGGAGGGAAGGGCTTACTTGAGGGCTGCCGAGGTACTTAGAGATCTGAGGGTTGAGTTGGAGAACACCATCTTCATTGTGAGAGCCTTCAGAAGAGCCATGTACGGAGGGATTATCGCAGAAGAAGAGACAACGCGGCATCCTGAGCCCGCGCCGGAATTCGAGCCTGAGGTGCCTCGCGAGAGGACCGTATACTCCCCCCTGGAGGACGCCACCGAGAGGGTATTAGTAACGTTTAAAACTCCCGTGCCCAAATTCGTTGGTGTAGACATGAAAGTCTACGGACCGTTCTCCGAGGGGGATGTGGCATTTATCCCATCGGAGAACGCTGTGGCTCTGAAGAGGAGGGGAGTTGTAGAGGTGGTAGAGGAATGAAGGTTCCCGCTGTCATCAACACCTACTGCCCTAGGTGCGGCAGGCATACCAGGCACAAGGTCTCCCTGTACAAGCAGGGGAAGGCGCGCACCCTTTCTTGGGGTCAGAGGCAGCTCGAGAGAAAGAGGCGGGGTTATGGTGGCGAGCCTAGGGGCAAGTTGAGGAGGAAGGCCAAGACCACCAAGAAGGTGCTCCTGATACTGACCTGCGAGGAATGCGGGAGGAAGGTGATGAGGAACATCGGGAGGCTGGCGAGGGTGGAGGTGAAGAGGTGATACGGATGAGTGATCCGGAACTCATACCTCTCCCTAAGAGCTACTTCGTTAGGGTCAGATGCCCCAAGTGTGGAAACGAGCAGGTAATATTCTCCCACGCTTCCCGAGAGGTCAGGTGCCACGTCTGCGATGAGGTGCTCGCCAGGCCCAAGGGGGGCAAGGCCGAGATCCTGGCCACGGTCATAGAGTACCTGGGAAGAGTGAGAGAGTGAGCTACAAGTCTTTTCCCAGGAGGAACGAGCTTGTCGTCGGCACGGTCAAGAGGGTGGAGGATCATGGAGTGATAGTTGAGCTGGATGAGTACGAGGGACTCGAGGCCTACATCCCTAGGAGCCATGTCGCCTCTGGGAGAATAAAGGACATAAGGGACTTCGTCAAGGAGGGCGACAAGATAGTTGGCAGGGTCATAAGGGCCAACAGGAAGCTGGGTCAGGTTGATCTCTCCCTAAGGTATGTAAACGAGGAGCAGAAGAAGAGGAAGTTGGAGGAGTGGAAAGAAAGAATAAGGGTGATCTCTCTCCTGAAACTCGCGGCCGAGAGGGCTGGGTTTCCTGATCCTGAGGCCACTGCCAAGGAGGCTTGGTCGAAGCTCAGCGACTACTACAGGAGCCCAATGGATGCCTTAGAGGATGTGTTGTACGAGGGCATGGACCCACTCCTGAAGGCTGGCCTTGACGAGAGGCTCGCCTCCAAGCTGGAGGAGATAGTCAAGGTTCAGCTCAAACCCCCGATCTACATAAAGAACATAGTGGTCAAGCTGGTCTCCTACGCCCACGACGGGATTGTAAGGATAAGGAGAGCCCTGACGAGAGGCCTATCAACGCCCAAGACTGGGAGCGTTGAGGTAGACATATACTCGGCTGGAGCCCCAAGATACATCGTGTCCATCCGATCTCAGGACCCCAAGCTCGTGAGGAGGATGTCTACCTACGTGATCAAGGCGATCTCCAAGGAGCTGGGAGATACTGAGCTCTTCGAGGTCGTGGAGGAGAGGGAGTTCAGGAAGAGGGCCTCCTGAACTTTCTCGCTTGAATAACCATTTACCAACGATTTCATTATTTTCACGAGATTGGGAGGTCGGGAAAATGCCACTTCCTAGGATGAGGAGGTGCCCCCGCTGCTGGGCATATACCTTCCGGGAGGAGTGTCCGATCTGCGGCGCGAAAACAGAGATTCCCCACCCGGAGCCATTCACCCTACCCAAAAGGGCGAAAGGGCGGCGTCCTTAGCCGCTAAGCTATCCATTCTTCGACATTCGACTTTGTGAACCTCCTTCAAGTATTCTGCCGTATAATAGGCTAACGTCATTATCAAATTATGAGATATCATCTACACTCTGATAATTATTAGCCTGAATACGGGTCTAATCCTCTGTATTATACACATGACTTGTTGGAATCCCGAGGAGATCGGCGTGATTATATTATTCTAGTATAAGAGAATCCAGTATTGGGCTACTCCTTATTAGGCAGGACTAGGGGAAGAAAGGACCTATGTATTGACTGAATAAACGTTCTGCAACGTTTTGCAACAGTTACGATAACAATAATTTTATAAGCCTCCTTCCATCGACCCTCAGCCCCTTGCCACATTCAGTGGCACGGGGAGGTGTGTATTATGAAGAAGGCGTACATAATAGCAGCCTTGGTAGTGCTGCTGGGAGCCAGTCTGCTCCCCGCTATGGCCTACCCAATCCACATGTTCCCGCAGCCCTTCGTTAAGGATGGTACTATAGACTATGACTTTGATGGCACGCCCGACATAGCCATCATACTCGGCAGCAAGGCTGCGCCTGAGGACGTCCTCGGCGCCACCCTCATAGCCGCCAAGATAGCCTCCCACCTATACTACACTAATGCCATGTGGGTCGATGCCAGGCACGCCGCCGCCAACGGCGTAACCCTTTATCACGGCAGCTTCACCGCCAAGGCTTACGGCCACAGGTATCAGGCTCTCGACCTCATCGGCAAGTGGGGCAGCTACGACAACGATGACGACACCAACGACTTCTGGGGCTTCCTCTGGAGCTGGAACTGGGGTAGCTCCCCCGATCCCTTCGACAAGATCTACCCGCTCCACGATGGCTACGTGTTCGTCCCTGCTGGAGTGAAGAGCGACAAGAACCCGACCCAGATCACCTACTCTATAGGTCTCAAGGTTGACCCCGACGAGCTCAAGGAGTGGGTGGTCTTCGCTCCCAACTACTACCCGCCCGCTTACACTGACAATGAGAAGAGCAACTATGCTGTCAGCCTGAACTTCGACTGCCCTGGCACCTTCACCTTCACCTACGATGCTTGGGACTCCACCAAGGACTACATCCCCGTTGAGGGTCCGATAACCTACACTTGGGCCCACGGTGGATTCTACTTCATACACCCGCTCAACCCGATAGACGTCAAGAAGGGCACCGAGATAACCCTGCCTTGGATGGGCTACAAGCTCGTGGCCGAGAGCGTTGAGGTTGATGAGCCCAACACTTACAGCGTGGGCTTCGTCGTGTACAAGATAGGGACCAGCACCCCCGTGGACTACTTCCACATAGAGAACAACATAGGAGTGCCCGTTGACAACGATCCGACCACCTTCCAGACCTTCCTCTACAGCATGATCCACAGGGACATATACATACTTGCTGACATAAACGGAGATGGTGTGGTCTCCAATGACGAGAGGTTGGTGCCTTACTTCGGCATAACCGTGAGGGACGTTGATGAGGTCCTCCAGACCGTCACCATGGACTTCTACTCGCTGGTGCTCGCTCCTAACATATACCCAGGACACGGCGAGAGCGCTGGCTCGGGTGATGCTGCCTACGACTGGACCAACACCGACTGGTTCTTCGACAAGACCTACGGCTGGCCGCACCCCGCTGGCTCTGACTATGCCAACGCTGCCGATTCCGCAGTTGGTAGCATGAACGTTGATGTGATACTCGAGACCTCCACCTACCCCGACACCACCGGTCCTAGGGTCTTCGCTGGAGGCAACATGCATCTGTCCTTCGCTCCTGGTAGTGCGGTTGCTACTGCAGCAAGCCACTTCTACGAGGCCAAGGGATACATAGTAGATGAGCAGACCGTCTTCGGTCCGTGGCTCGAGGACCTTGCCGAGGACGAGGCCTTCCTTGGAATAAGCGGCTACTACGAGAAGGAGGGCAGCACCACCGTTGACTGGTACATGGTCGTGAAGTCTGGCACGCTCGGAGCTACCATATTCACCAAGAACGAGACCGGTTGGTACGAGCCTCTCAACGATGACGGCCATCTCGTGATCGGCGGCAAGGACTACTGGTTCACCAGCGTCGTCAACAAGAAGATAGTGGCCGGACAGGAGTGCCCCGCCCTGCCGCCGGGAATATCCGGTGAGTACTGTGGGCCTGGCTGCGGTCCGACTTGGGGCCTCTACGAGCTCACCCAGAAGGACGAGGTGATGAAGCAGCTCGAGTGCAAGGCCTTCACTAAGCCCGACACGCTCTTCGGCCAGGCCTCCGCCCAGGAGGGAACCTGCGGCAAGTACCTCGAGTACACCTCCTACGCCGACTGGAACGATGATGACGTGACCCTCGCCGTCTACCACTGGCAGCTCAACTGGCTGTACCCGATAAACGCCACTGGCGTGTTCGCCGGCATCTATGACAGGGTAGAGGACAGGAACGGCGACGGCATATTCACCGGAGCCACCGAGCTCGTGCCGGTGACCACACCCGAGGGCGGCACCGTCTTCGAGGACGTGACTCCGGACGAGTACAAGGACCTGTACTTCAACTTCGCCAACCCGGAGGAGGTCTTCAGCTTCATAAGGGCCCCGATAGCCTACATGGACGACTGGGTCTTCGATGGTGAGACCCTCAGCGAGGATGTGGTGAACAAGAACCTGATACTCGTCGGCGGTCCTCTGGTCAACACGCTGGTGGACTACCTGAACGACACCGGTAACCTGTACATACTCTACAAGACCGACGGTAAGACCTCCTGGCTGTACAACCCGCAGGGCGCTCCTGGAGAGAGGGACATCAACCTGACCTACGCCATCAAGCTGATAGACCCGACCATAGACACCACCTACGTCTACAAGGTCGAGGGCGGCAACGGTCTCGGCGTGATACAGTACGCCAAGGCCAACCCGTGGAATGAGGACAAGGCCATACTGGTCGTGGCCGGTACCGATAGGTACGGCACGCTCGCCGCCAGCATAGCTCTGGCCGACCCGACCAAGCTGGCCAACACCACCATACAGACCTACTACAACGCCGGTGAGGGAGACAACGCTCCCGCCGTCATCGTCATAGGCATAAGGCCGACCACCGTGCCGACGAGGGTCGCTGTGCAGCCCGTGCTGGTAGTCCCGGTAGGGCTGCCCAGCAGCTAAGCCCTCCCCCTCTTTTCTTTTCTCTCTATTGTCTCTCTAACCCATATCGTCTGCCTGGTTCCTTCCTATGCTCATACCCGCCTCTTTGATTGCGAGCGCATTTGGTACTTAGTCAACTGTCTATGGAGGTTTCATGAGGCACCCATCCCACCTTAAATATTCCATCGTCAATACCAAACGGGTATGGAAATGAGGAGGACCCCGTTGCTCCTTCTGCTCTTGGTGGGCCTTATCACCTCCCAGGTGGCTCTGGTCTCCTCTCAGAGCTCAAGGGAGATTATAGAGAGAGCGGTGGAAGGTCCTTTGAGGGCCGTCACTAGGGTACCCGAATATGGCTCCCCCAGCGAGATACCTCAGGGGAGTTACGGGTACGTCAACGGTGTTCTGTACGTGGACAAGAGTGGCTTCACCTTCGGGGCAATACCCGACTTGGAGATAAACATCTACGCTTCTCTGATACTCTCGGAGGCTCTTCAGGCATCGAATTTCATGAACTTCGATCCCGGCGATGTCTCCAGAGCTAAAAACAGGCTGGCAACCATGACCTCTTGGATGCTCGAGAGGGCCAAGAATGATGGCTTGTGGGGATCGGACGTCAGTGGGAGACTGGTCGACGTGTCATTCAGCGCCCAAGCAATAAGGGCCATAGCCGGCGCCTTCTCAGTGGGGGCATTGCCAAAGGAGAAGCTCCCCCTCCTCGCTCGCTCAGTGTCCAAACTGATATCCCTTCAGAGCCAGGGAGGGGGCTGGGGAAGAATGCCCGAAGCGGATGTGTTCCAGCTGAGGGAGCCCACTCCCAGTATAACAGCCCAAGCTCTTAGAGCCATACTGGCCGCCAAGGAGGTCGGAGTAGGGGCGACCGGGCTGGATACCAGTGTCAGAAAGGCCATATCTTACCTAACAGCCACCGCTAAGAAGAGCAAGGGTTATGCCTACTGGAGAGAGGAGAAGTCATCCTCCGTCCAAGTGACTGGCGATGTGGCCGATGCTCTGGCCGAGGCCATGTTCCTCGGTTACGACGTGGATGATAACTTGGTGCGGGGCGTGGTCTCCTACCTGGAGAGCAATGTGAAGCAGGCTTATTCATCAGGAACATATGAGATAACCACCGCTTTAGCCCTCAATGCTCTGGCGAAGTTCTCGTCCCTCGGGTTCTTGGAGACGGACAAGTTCGTCGCCAGCTACGAGCCTCTCCTCGTCGATATTGCCTCTACCATGAAACCCGATGGTCTGTTCACCAACCTCCCCTTCATATGGTTGAGGTACGCCTACACCTACACCTACGTATCCATTTTCGCGTACTGGCTGCGGGTCTCATCCATATCATCTCAGGCTTACTTTGTGGGCGGATACGGGGACTACAATCCTCCCGTGGTGGTGGAGGGAACTGATATCACCCTGAAGGTCAAGGTGGAGAACAAGATATCGAGATCCCTCTCCCTACTGATGAGCGTCGATGTCGGCTCCCCAGCTGTCCTCAAGTCCAGACCACCATCGAAGCTGACGCTGACCGGAGGCAAGTCAAAGACCTTCTCCCTGAAGATAGAAGCCCCCGATCAGATTCCCTCTCCCGTTAACGTTAGCGTCAGGCTCTTCATAAAGGAGGCAAACTCGGGTAAGCCGCTCTTCACTAAGAGCCTCTCATTCAGGATCCTCAGGAATCCGAAACTCATCCTCGAATCAAAAACCGCCAGGCCAACCAAGGTACAACTCAGAAAGCCGGTCAACGTCACCCTGGTCATGTCTAATTCGGGCGACCTTCCCATCTCCGATATAAGCATAATAGAGAAACTCGGTGCTGGATTTGAGCTCGTGACGAGCTTTCCCGGCAACGGTACGGCTTTGGTCACCTCCACTAACAGCCTCGGCAGTTACGTGATCCCTAATCCATTAAAGCCTGGTTCTAGACTGTCACTTGTCTATCAAGTGATGCCAACCGATGCCCCCCCTGGCCCTCACGTCCTTTCCACTACTCTGATAACCTACACTGATGCGAGAGGAGCGGTTCATAACATCAGCAAGCAGGTGAAGGTGACTATACTCAGGCCCTACGTCATCCTTTCCTCAAATGTGAGCGACATGCAGCTGGAATGGGATGAGGAGAGGGGACTCGTTCTGGCCCTCTCAAATACTGGAAATGAGGACGCAACGGAAGTGGAGGTGAAGATGTCCACCGGCGAGGGAGTCTCCCTGAATCTGAGCATGATCCCCAAGAACGTGCTCATGAGGCCCAACCCGGATGGTTCGATGCTCCTCAGGATAGACAAGCTCAAGTCCGGGGAAACTGTGACACTGCCTGTTAGACTTAAGGCCATCAACTTCTACCCCGCGACGGAGTTGGGCAGCTTCGTCAGCATAGGATACGAATACAAGGACTCCATAGGCAGGAGCATGCCCCAGTTCTCCGACTCCACCATAATCAAGGTTAGGGTGAGGGTCTCCAAGAACTTCATCTATTTGGTGTCGGCCATCGTACTGGTTATAGCCGCGTTAGTGGCGATAAGGCTATATAACAGAGCCAGAAGGAGCAGGGAGAGCTCAAGAAGGATATCGCCGCTGGTGAGGAAGAGCCCTAGGAGGGGGAGAAGGGGGAGGAGGAGTCCATTTGGAAGCTAAGTACCTCGTGATCCTCCTCGTTGTGCTGGCCATTGCGGGCTTGGCTGCATACTCCCTGCTCCTCAAGGAGGGCCCTCCGAAGCCCTCAGCCAGTAACGGAAGGTGGTTCGTGACCATAACTTATCCCCTGAATCAGACCATGAAGAAAGGATCGGGTAGCATAGGCCTCTCCTCCTACGCCATAACCCTGACCCTGTCATTCTTCTCCGGAGGGAGACTGAACGAGACCAGCATCTTGGTGGGGCCCATGGGCACGGTCCCTCAGGGGAACGCGACCTTGATCATAACCCTCTCCGGTGATCCAAGCGTCCACATATTTCCGGCAAACAAGACAGTCAGAATACAAGGTAACAGCCAGGAAGGGCTCTTCGCTGCTACTGACAGGCTCATACTCGCAATAGCTGGCGAGTACGCCCTCGACCTCGATGAGACGAGGAGCTACCTGATAATAGTGCATCCTGAGCAGGGCAACAAGGTGGGCCTCCAGTGGCTGGGCAAGCTCCCCATCTCTGCAGTGAGGAGGGTCCCCATCTACCTCCACGGCCAGAAATCCGTGGATCTAAGGAAGATGCTGCTGGGGCCCTACTGGTCGACCAATCACTGAGGACGGGCCCGGGGGGACTTGAACCCCCGACCTGCGGCTTAGAAGGCCGCCGCTCTATCCTTGCTGAGCTACGGGCCCCCGGCATATACGACCATAGACGAACATATAATTAATACTCCCCACGCCATCCTTCCCGGATCGAGGATGAGATCGGTCACGTTAATAATGTTGCTGCTTCTGACCGCACTTCTGGTTCCTGAACCAGTCCCGGTCTTACAGGTCAGCGCCCAAACCGTGAGATATGACTGGCAGGGCCTCTCTATGAGGAATGGGACCAGATATAACCTGCCCGGGGGGTTCGTCCTACAGGCTAGGCTGATGTACATGGGCGGGGCAGTTGAATACGTGGAGGCGAGGGTCCTCAAGGAGGGAGTACCTTGCTCACCCTTCGTCTATGTACCAACGGTGGTCAGCGCCGGGGGCTCACCTTTGGACACTAGGAAGGAGATACCGGTGAGGGAAGGGTGCAGCAGGACTGGCAGGATACTTTACAAGGTTTTCATAAAGGGAGACCTCACGGACAAGGTCAATGGGATCATATACTTCGATATCCTCGACTCCATTTACTCCCCTGAAACCAACCTGACCATGACCATCAACTTCCCTAGGGTCAAGGAGTTCAACCAGCCCTACGCCCAGTTCCAGATACCCATAGTCCTGAAGAACACCGGTGCCATGCCGATAAGCTGGGTGAAGGTTTACTCCAACTGGTACAGGCTTGAGGGAGAAGGCTCAATAAACCTGACGAATGTCCTCCCCGTCATGGGCACGAAGAGCGGCAACGAGATCAACATCTCGCTGGGAGGTCTGGACATAAATGAGTCGCACCAACTGACATTCTCGTTCAACGCGGGTCCTGGCGAGGGGAAGTACGGGAACTACTCAATAGGCTTCGCGGTCACTTACCCGGTTATCTTCGAATACAAGGGGTTCGATACTAATAGATCGGTGAAGATCTTCGAGTATAATCCGAACGCCACCAAATCCCTGAGCGATTCGGTTAACGTGGTCTTCGGCCTCATCTACAAGGGACACACTGGAGCTCCTAGGGTTGTGCTGTCCGTGAGCAAGCCCACGGGAGATCTCCAGGTGGACCCCGGCACACCTATCACATTCAGCTTCAGAGCCCGGAATGTGGGTAATGATCACGCCTACAACGTGACCATAAACGCTCAGGTTGAGCCTAACCTGCCCATAGAGATAACGAAGCCCTCCACCATAGCTGGAGGGCATTTCCCCATCGTCGTGCACTCAGATATGCCTCCTAGGGCGATGACCGAGCCGATAGAGTTCAGGATAGTCATACCAAAGGATGCCGAGGGAATGACCTACAGGGTCAACCTCACCGTTGGCTACTTCGACATAAGGGGTAACTACAATGAGGCCTTCAAGCTCTTCACCATAACAGTGAAGGAGTTCGGCTACTCGAAGGTGTATGTGACCAAGACGATCTCCTCCACGACAATCCCCATAAACGGGACCATAAGGGTTGATGTGATAGTGGGGAACAATGGGACGGCGGCTGCAACTCACGTGGTGGTGCAGGACGACTATCCGAAGGACCTCTTCAAACTAGTCTCGGGCAAGACGAAGCTGACGGCCAGCAAGCTCAATCCGGGTAGCATGCTCTCCCTGTCCTACACCCTCAAGGCCGTGAGGGAGGGCGTGGCGACGTTCGGCCCGGCCAAGGTGACTTACGTGGATCCGAAGGAGGGTCAGAAGGTCCTCATGTCCGCCCAGAAGTCCCCCGTGGTCGTCACCATAGTGAAGCCCCAGCTCTCCGTAAGGGTAGAGGACATACCTCAGAACGTGACTGTGGTCAACTCTCTCGTGGGATTCTCCATCTACATGATAAACAGGGGTAGCGGCGAGGCCAAGGACCTGACCGTTACCATGGAACTTTCTCCTGGATTCTACATGGTGAGCCCACCGACGGTCAAGAAGGGCGAGGGCGTCTCCTGCGACCAGCCGGTCTGGGAGCCGAAGGAGGACAGGATAGTGGTGAAGATGGTCTGCAGCACGGTCAAGCCAGAGGGGTTCGTCAAGCTCATACTGACCATGAAGACCCAAACCACCGGTAAGCAGTGGATAAGGGTAACCGACATTCACTACAAGTCGACCGATGGAAAGACCGTGATCAGGATCCCCACATCGGCCTACAGGTACGAGACCGTCGTGGTCACCCCTCTGGAGCTGAGGATGTTCTACCTGGCCATATTCACGTTCTCCGTTCTACTGGTGGCAATGTTCGTCATAGGGGTGACTAGGGGCTTCAGGCTGTCCATGGGAAGGCGCAGGCCTAGGACGGGATTCGGGGCCTTGGAGAGCTAGCAACATTAAAATAGTGGGGTCGTCGTATCACGAGGTGTGATAAGGATGGGAATGGAGTACATATATGCCGCTCTGATGCTGCATGAGGTAAAGAAGAAGGTCGAGGAGTCCGATCTGGAGCAGGTGCTCAAGGCCGCTGGCGTCGATCCCGATCCAGCTAGGATAAAGCAGCTCGTCAGCGCCCTCTCCAACTTGGACATAGACGAGATAGTCAGCCAGGCCGCGGTGGCCACCGTGGCGCCCGCTGCTCCCGCCGCCCCTGCCCAGGCGGAGGAAGCCAAGGCCGAGGAGAAGAAGGAGGAGAAGGAAGAGAAGAAGGAGAAGGAGGAAGAGGAGGCCGCGCTCGCCGGACTCGGTGCGCTGTTCGGCTGATGCTGCGGCTACTTTTTTATCCCTCCCTCGCAACTTTTCGAGGATGAATAATGGGTTTGGGAGATCCCATAGAGATACGGTTCCTCATTGACAGGGGCTACGTCAGGAAGAAGTGCCCCAAGTGCGGGGAGTACTTCTGGACGCTCGATCCCGGCAGGGAGACATGCGGGGAGGCGCCTTGCGAGCCCTACTCCTTCGTCGGTAAGAGGATGAGGGATACCAGCTTGGAGGAGGTTAGGGAGGGGTTCCTATCCTTCATGGAGTCAAGGGGACATACAAGGATCGGAAGGTACCCGGTGATCGCCAGGTGGAGGGATGACCTCTTCCTCACCAGCGCCTCTATAGTCAACTTCCAGCCCTTCATAACAGCGGGTCTCGTCCCTCCTCCAGCGAACCCGCTGACCATCTCCCAGCCGTGCATCAGGCTCAAGGACGTGGACAAGGTCGGGCCCACCATGGGGAGGCACCTCACCATATTCGAGATGATGGCGCATCATGCGTTCAACACAAAGGAAAGGTTCGTCTACTGGAAGGAGCGTACGGTTGAACTCTTCCATGAATACGCGACTAAGGTGCTGGGCATCCCGGAGGAGGAGATAGTATATAAAGAGGGAATATGGGAGGGAGGGGGCAACGCTGGACCCGATCTGGAGCCTATAGTCAGGGGGCTGGAGATAGCGACCCTGGTCTTCATGGAGTATAAGGAGGAGGACGGTAAATACGTCCCCATGGACACTAAGGTCGTCGACACGGGGTACGGGCTGGAGAGGATCACATGGCTCCTGAGAGGAGATCCGACGGGATTTCACGCCGTCTACGGTAATCTCGTGGACTCGTTCAGGTCTGAGCTCGGGGTGGAGCCGGTAGACGAGGCCCTGCTGAGCAGGTACTCCGAGGTATCATCGATCCTAAGGGAACTGGAGAAGGGGAAGAAGGTGGAGGCGCTCAGGGCCAAGGTGGCCGAGCTTCTCAGGATGGAACCCTCTTACTTGGAGGCGAGGGTGGCTCCCTTGGAGAAGGTCTTCGCGCTGCTGGATCACACGAAGGCCATAGCATTCATGCTGGCCGATGGCTTGGTCCCCTCCAACGTGAACGAGGGATACTTGGGCAGGCTCCTGATAAGGAGATCCCTAAAGCTCCTGAAACTGCTGGGCGTTGAGGCCAAGCTCTCTGAGCTGGTCGCCAAGCAGGTGGATTACTGGTCCCTCAAGGGATTCCCCGAGCTGGGAGAGGCCATCGACAGGATAGTGGAGATAGTGGACATAGAGCAGGCCAGGTATGAGGAGATACTCAGGAGGGGAGAGAGGATAGTGAGAGAAATGCTGAAGAACAGGAGGAAGCTCTCTCTTGAGGACCTCATCACCCTCTACGATTCCCACGGTCTGCCTCCCGAACTGGTCCAGACAGTGGCAAGCGAGCTGGGAGCGGATGTCGACATTCCAGATAATTTCTACGAGCTGATAGCCGGGAGGCACGAATCTAAGAAGCCTGAGGCACCCAAGCTCCCTCCGTTCATCGATGAGCTGGACAGATTCCAGCCCACTAGGTTGCTCTACTACCAGGACCCCTACCTCATGGAGTTCGACGCCACGGTGGTCGGTCACGTGGAACGCATGGTCCTGCTGGACAGCACGGCCTTCTATCCGGAGGGGGGCGGGCAGCCCAGTGATGTGGGAACTCTGGAGTGGGACGGGGGAAGGGCCAAGGTCACCAAGGTGGGGAAGTACAAGGGAAGGGTCCTTCACAGCCTCGAAGGTCCCCTCCCCCCCGTGGGGGCCAGAGTTCGGGGCAGGGTTGACGATCGAAGAAGGCTGTCAAGGATGAGGCACCACACGGCCACACACGTCATTCTTGAGGCTGCGAGGAGGGTGCTGGGTCCCCATGTGTGGCAGTGGGGGGCTCAGAAGGGAGATGAGGAGAGCAGGCTGGACATCACCCACTACAAGGGCCTCTCCCCAGACGAGCTGAGGCGCATAGAACTCTTCGCAAATGAGACCGTTATGAGTAACCTGCCCGTCAACACCTTCTGGCTTCTCAGGACTGACGCGGAGAGGAGATACGGTTTCATCCTCTACCAGGGTGGTGTGGTCCCGGATCCGGTACTCAGGATAGTGGAGATAGAGGGATACAATGTGCAGGCGTGCGGCGGGACCCACGTGACGAGGACCGGTGATATAGGACCCATAAAGATCTGGAGAGCCAGGAGGATTCAGGACGGGGTTATAAGGCTCGAATTTTCGGCAGGAGTGCCGGCGGTCAGGAGGCTGATGGACACCCACTCCAGAATCAAGGAAATCGCCCAATCCCTCGGGGTCGGGGAGGATGAGGTCCTCGAGGCCTTCAACTCCGCCATGGAGGAGCTGAGGGATCTGAAGAGGGTGGTCAGGAGGTACGTCAGAGCTGAGGAGGAAGCCAAGATAAGGGAGGCGCTCGAGAGGTACGAGGAGATAGGGAGCTACAGAGTATCCACAGTCGAACTCTCCTCGATTGGGCTCGATGAGGGCGTGAAGCTGGCCGATAAGCTGCTGAAGGAGGACAGGATAGTGCTGATCATCAGGCCCTCCGGCGAGAGGACCGAGGTGGCACTCCTCGTGAACGGCTACGATGTTCCAGCCGGTGATCTGGTGAGGGAGGCGACCAAGGCGGCTGGCGGGGGGGGAGGGGGAAGCAAGAGGCTGGGCAGGGGATCCATACCCAAGGAAAGGCTCCAGGACTTCTTGGAGGTGATCAGAACACGATTAGGAGGGAGCTAGTGGAGAGCTTAGCCCCCCTCACCCACCTCCTCTTCTGCCTCGGTTTCAAAGACTCCGTCGAGATAGTGGGCAAGAGGTACGCCCTCAGGAAGATGGAGGTGGTCGCCCTCTCCAAGCTTGTGAGACCTCCAGAGGAGTCCCTTCGCAACTCCCTGAAGGTGGTTCCCGTCACTTGCGCCTCGGGGAGGGACTTGGGTATCGACGGTTTCAACGTGCTCATAACCTTGGAGGCGGCCCTCTCTGGACAACCAGTCTACTCGTGCTCGGACGGCATTGTGAGGGATCTCACACTGGCCTACTCATCGTATAAACCAACGGAGAAATTCGATGAGGCTGTTGAACTGATAAGGGATGAGCTCAGGGAGTTGAATCCCAGCAGAGCAGTGATCTATCTGGACTCACCGATCTCGAAGAGCGGGAAGTTGGCCAGCAGGTTGAGGGAGATGCTGGGAAATGAGGTGGAGATCAGGGTTTCCAAGACGGTGGATTCGGACATCCTGAATCACGAGGTCGTGGCCAGCAGCGATTCCAGAATAGTGTCTCATGCCCCATGTGTGATAGACCTGCCGAGGGCGATCTTGGAGAGGGCGGGCATAGCCCCGAAACCGTTATTTCCCTCTGGTGATTGGGTCCCGGGGTTGAGGCTTGATAGACCTGCCGAGGACTGTTGACTTCGATGGAAGTAAGGTGATACTCGTTGACCAGAGAAAGCTCCCCGAGGAGCTGACCTTCTTCGAGTGTGAGGATGTGGAATGCGTTGCGTACGCCATCAGGAGCATGGTCGTGAGGGGGGCGCCGGCCATAGGGGCGACGGCGGCCTTCGGCCTGGCCCTCGTCGCCTCCAAGTTTAAGGGGAGCGCCGATCAGCTGGTTCGCGAGCTGGAGAGTGCCGCCAACCTGCTGAAATCAACCAGGCCGACTGCTTACAATCTGTTCTGGGCCATAGACAGGGTGATGCAACGCGCCAGGGGATCCACCGTCGAGGAGATCAGGAGGAACGTGGTGGAGGAGGCCAGGAGGATAGCCGAGGAGGACGTTGAGAGCAACAGGAGGATTGGAGAGAACGGATACAGGCTCATAGAGGATGGGTACAGGGTGATGACCATATGCAATGCCGGATCCCTGGCCACGGTCTGGTACGGGACGGCCACGGCTCCCATGTACAGGGCTCACGAGGAGGGGACGAGGTTCGAGGTGATCGCCCTCGAGACTAGGCCCGTCCTCCAGGGTGCCCGAATCACCGCATTCGAGCTCAGCAGGGCCGGCATACCCGTCAAGCTCATCGTTGATGGCGCAGCCGGCTACGCCATGTCTGAGCTCGGAGTGGATCTGGTGATAACGGGCGCCGACAGGATCCTCAGGGACGGGACCACCTATAACAAGATAGGGACCTACTCCCTCTCGGTCTTGGCCAGAGATCATGGGGTCCCCTTCTATGTGGCCGCCCCGACATCTACATTCGACCTCACATCTAGGCCAGAGGACGTGAGGATAGAGATGAGGGATCCGAGGGAGGTGGCCTTCATAGGCGAGAGGAGGATAGCCCCCGAGGGTGTCGAGATACTGAATCCCGCCTTCGACAGGACCCCTCCGGAGAACATAACCGGAATAATAACCGAGAGGGGGGTGGTGAGGAGGCCCCTGGACGATGGCATCAGGAGCCTGTTCGGCCTCAGCTGAAGCCCGGGGGCCTTACCTTCACCACGTCCTTGTTAACAAGGTTAGGGGGCACCTCTCCCCTCAGGAATGCTATAAGGTTCTCAGCCACCATCTCAGCCATCTTGGACCTGGTCTCGTGGCTCGCGCTCGCGGCATGCGGCGCCAGCACGACATTATCCAGTTTCAAGAGGGGATCATCCGCCGGTATCGGCTCCTGCTCAAAGACATCGAGGCCGGCCCCAGCTATCCATCCCTCCTTGAGCGCCCTGTACAGGGCCCTCTGATCCACAACCTTTCCTCTTGCTGTGTTTATCAGGAACGCGGTGGGTTTCATCCTCCTGAGCTGCTCCTCCCCTATGAGGTGATAGGTCTCGGGGGTCAGCGGAACATGGAGGCTCACGTAGTCTGACTCCTCCAGCAGCCTGTTCAGATTAACAAATTCAGCACCTAGCTCCCTCTCCAAGTCCTCCCTCCTCCTTGAGTCGTAGTAGAGGATCCTCATGCCGAAGCCCTTCGCCCTCCTGGCCACCGCGCTGCCTATCCTGCCCATCCCTACTATTCCCAGCGTCCTGCCGTAGACATCGGTACCCAGCATCATGAGCGGGTGCCAGGCGACCTTCCACCTGCCCTCCCTCACGTACCTGTCCGCCTCGACCACTCTCCTAGCCACCGCGAGCATCAGGGCGAAGGTGAAATCAGCGACCGTCTCCGTCAGGACCCCGGGGGTGTTGGTGACGTATATCCCCCTCCTCGTTGCCTCCTCCACGTCAATGTTGTCGTAACCTACAGCGTACTGGGAGACTATCCTGAGCCTCGGGGCAGCATCGAATACCTCGGCATCTATCGGATCGGTCAGGAGCGACACCAAAGCATCCACGTCCCGGACCCTCTCGAGTATAACGCTCTTGGGTGGGGGGGCCTCGTCGGTCCACAGGTCCACATCGAAATGCTCCCTTATCTTGGAGAGACCCCTCTCGGGTATCTCCCTGGTCACGAAAACCTTGGGTCTCATCGGACCACCCCCTACAAGGGGCGGGAAAAGCTTTTAATCCATCTCCCAGACCCACCATGATCAAGAATTTTTAAGGGGAATGGAGAGAGCTGATTCGGTGGTCCGGATTTAGGTTGGAGCCCGAGAGGGATGACGGAAATCAGGAGTACAAGCTAAAGCTCGATCCCAAGTCCGAGGACAGGATAGCCAGGCTGGTGACTCAGCTCAACTACAGGCTCAATGAGGGAGGCGGGGAGGCCTTCTACGAGCTGGGGATCTCAGATGATGGGTTACCCGTCGGCCTAACAGAGGAGGAGGCAAGGAGGACTCTCGAGGCCATGGACAGGATAGTGAAGAGCCTGGGAGCGAAGTACATGGTTGTAAGAAGGGAAAGAGCCCAGAGAGGGTACATCTATGAGTTGCTGATAAGGAAAACGGTCGATGTGCCACCGATTCAGATATCGGTGGCCCTCCTGGGCAACGTGGATGCCGGTAAATCCACGCTCAAGGGGGTCCTGGTGTCGGGAATGCTGGACGACGGCGATGGCCTAGCCATGAGCCAGGTGGCGAGGTACCTCCACGAGCTCAAGTACAGGAGGTCCTCATCCGTCACCTACCACATCCTGGGCTTCGATGACAGGGGCAGATCGGTCAACGACGAGTTGGAGGGGTACAACGAGTCGGAGATATACCTCAGGTCCTCCAAGGTGATAGTGCTCGTGGATCTGGCGGGACACGAGAGGTACCTTAAGACGACCCTGAAGGGGGTGCTGGGTTCCATGCCGGACTACGCCGCCATTGTGGTGGCCGGGAATGCAGGACCCATAGGGAGCTTCAGGGAGCACTTGGGAATATCGGTGGCCCTCAAGATCCCCTCGTTCGTGGTGATCACCAAGGTAGACATGGCACCCGAGCAGGTGCTCTCCTCCACCCTCAGGAAGGTGACAGAGTACCTGAAGCTCCCCGGGGTCAATCGGATACCGTATCCGGTCAGGAGTGAGGAGGACTGTGCGGTTGCCGCCAGGAACATGCCTCACGGCAGGATAACTCCCATATTCCTCGTGTCCAACGTGACCGGCGAGGGTCTGGACCTGCTCAAGAGGTTCCTCAACATGCTCCCTCCTAGGCTGAACTGGAGCGATAAGGAGAGGGGACCCTTCCTCACCTACGTGGACGACAAGTTCAACGTGACGGGGGTGGGTCTCGTCCTGTCGGGGTTGATCGAATCCGGCTCCATATCGGTCGGACAGAGGGCTCTTTTGGGTCCCTTCGAGGACGGCACATTCAGGACCGTCAAGATCAAGTCGATACACGTGAGCAGGGTCTCGGTGGAGAGGGCGTCGGCGGGGCAGTTCGCCACATTCGCGGTTACGAATGTCGATTACGATGAGGTGAGGAAGGGCATGGTCCTCTTGGATGTGGATGCAAAGCCAAGGGCGGTGAGGACCTTCAGGGCCAGCATAAGGGTGCTCCACCACCCCACGACCATAAAGGTCGGTTATGAGCCGGTGATACAGCTCAGGACCATAAGGCAGCCCGTCAAGCTGATGAGCTCCCCCAAGCCCTACCTCAGAACCGGAGACAGGGCCGAGGTGGTGTTCAGGTTCGTGAGGAGGCCGGAGTACGTCAGGGTTGGTGATACATTCGTGTTCCGAGAGGGACGGACCAAGGGACTGGGCAGGATAACGGGCATAGAGGAGTAGATCGGATTGAGGGTGAGGGTAGGGGACAGGGTATACGATAGATCCATTCCGGACGATCTATTTCAGCGGGTCAAGGAGAGGGTGAAGTCTGTCTGCCGCTTCGATCCCTCGACCAAGACTTGGGTGTTCGATCCCAAGAAGGCCCTGTGCTCAGAATGGAACATCCTCACTGAATTCTTCGGGGTGCCGGAGGATGAGGTGAGGAGGGAGCTGGAGGAACTCAGGGCTAGGCTCGACAAGAAACTGGACGAGATCATGAAGGAGGGCCGCTTCGCATTCTTCCCTTGTGGCGAGGTCAGGGAACCCTTTAGGTTGGAGGGCGGCCTGGCCGTGCTGGATCTGAACGAGGCCAAGAGGATCATCGAGAGGGAAGGGCCCCTCAGGGCCTACGATCTCATAATGGGGTCGATAAAGGGCTACTACAGGGAAGATCATCTGAAGAGGCTGGAGTCCTTGTTCTCGCTCAAGAAGACGGTAGTTCTCAGGGATGGAGGCAGGAAAATGCTGGTAGATGTGCAGTACCCCGAGGAGGGGTTGATGAACAGCTTGGAGATGGCCTCAAAGGTGAAGTACTATGTGAGAACCCTGAAGGACGTCCAGGTGAAGGAGCTGACCGTTCTGAGGAGGAGGGGACCCACGAAGTTCGAGGGACCATTCTTCATGCATCACCGAGTGAGGGAGATAGCGAGCAAGCACGGGTACTCCGTCTCGGACGAGGTGAGGTGGCCCGACGAGGATGTGGTCCTCTACAAGGATTTCTCCCTCTACAGCTTCCAGAGGGAGGCTGTAGATAGGTGGGAGAGGAACGGGAAGTTCGGGACCGTGGTCATGCCCACGGGGGCTGGCAAGACCTACGTGGGGTTGGAGGCCATCTTCAGAACTTCGAAAAGTACCTTGGTCTGCGTCGTCACGGAGGAGCTGGCGAAGCAGTGGTCGGAGCTGATAAGGGAGAAACTCTCGTACGAGCCGGGGATATTCACGGGGAGGAAGAAGGTCCTCCGGCCCATTACCGTGGGGATTTACAACTCCGTGGCCAAGCATGTGGACGGCCTCTTCGACAGGTTCGCCCTCATAATATTCGACGAGGTCCACCATGTACCGGCTGCCACTTTCAAGGAGATCGCCTTCAAGGCCAAGGCCAAGTACAGGCTCGGACTGTCGGCTACGCCGGAGAGGGCGGACGGCAACCATCACCTGATATTCCTCACCTCGGGCGAGGTGGTCTACAGGGTGAATTACGAGCAACTCCTCTCCATGGGCTTCCTGGCCCCCATCAGGCACCACCTGATCTACGTCGAGCTGACACCCGAGGAGAGGAAGAGGATGTCTAGGGAGATCGCGGCCTCCAGAACCGAGGAGGAGAGGAGGCTCGTAGAGAAGAAATACGCCCTCAAGGCGCGCGCGAAGGTGGATAAGGTGCTCGAGCTCCTCAGGAATCTGAGGGGCAGGAAGATACTGATATTCACCGAGTACGTGGATCAGGCGGAGGAGATTTACAGGAGGGCCAGGGAGGAGGGATACAGGGTGGAGCTCCTCATTGGTAGGACCACTAACAGGGCTGAGATATTCGACAGGTTCAGGAGGGGAGATGTCGACATAATAGTGACCACGAGGGTCTTGGATGAGGGGATAGACGTCCCCGATGCCGATGTGGCGATAATAGTGAGCGGCTCCGGCTCAAGGAGGCAGATGGCCCAGAGGGTGGGCAGGGTCGTCAGGGGAGCCCCGGGGAAGGTTGCGGATGTCTATGAGATAGTGACAAAGGGGACCATAGAGGAGAGGCTGTCCAAGCTCAGGAGGAGGGGGCTGCCCATATCCTCTAGACGCCGGAGGAGGGGCGCGAAGTTTTAAAGCCTCCACCAGAGAGAAGTTAGGCAAGCCTAAATCATGGGAGGGAGGAGGCCGTGGACGGCGAGTTACTGCCCTTAACAGCCCTCAGACCGGGTCGGAGGGGCAGGATAGTAACGATCAGCGTTGGGAGGGGAAAGGCCAGGAGGCTGATGGAACTTGGCCTCCTCCCCGGGGAGATAGTTCAGGTGACCTCCAATTCGGCTGGACCAGTGGTGCTCAGGACCAAGGGCATGACCCTCGCCTTGGGAAGGAACGTCGCCTCCCGGATCTGGGTGGAGGTGGTCCAGTGAGGGACATCCTTGTCGCCCTCTCGGGCTCACCAAACGTGGGCAAGAGCACCCTCTTCAACAGGATAACTGGAGGCGATGTACATGTGGCAAACTGGCCCGGGGTAACCCTTCAGAGGGCCGAGGGTAGGGTCCAGCACCACGGGATCACCCTCAGGATAGTCGACCTTCCGGGGACCTACAGCCTGTCGGCCCAGGACGTGGGGGAGAGGATAGCCAGGGAGTTCATAGTCCGGGAGAGACCGGACGTTCTGGTGATAGTGCTGGATGCTACCTCGCTGGAGAAATCCCTCTACTTCGCCCTGATGGCCCTGGAGCTCCACCACAAGGCGGTGATTGCCCTCAACATGATGGACGCGGCGGAGAAGAGGGGCATCCACGTGGATGTAGATGGACTGGCATCCAAGCTCGGCGTCCCGGTCGTACCGGTATCGGCCCTCAAGGGCGTGGGGGTGGGGGCCCTCCTCGATAGGATACTGGACGTCGCCCAGGGGAAGATCAGGACCTCTCCCCTGAGGGTTGACTATGACGGTCTGGAGCCCTTCATACACAGGATCCAGAGACTCATAGAGTCCAAGGGAGCGCTTTCCCGATATCCCAGCAGGTGGGCGGCGATACGTCTCTTGGAGGGAGACGAACCCCTTATGGAGGAGCTGATGCATCAGGATCCGGATCTCGCCCGTGAGGTGAAAGCCCTGCGGGAGAGGGCCGGGCTGGAACTGGGGGAGGATCCCGAGAGGATAGCCATAAGCTCCCGCTACTCGCTCATCGACGACATAGTCAGGTCGACCGTGATCCAGGTCAGACTGGCGGCCCCGTCGCTGGCGGAGAGGCTGGATGAGGTGATGCTGCATCCTGTGATGGGTCCCCTCGTCTCCGTCCTGCTGATCCTCCTTACCTTCTTCCTAATATTCGCCGTGAACACGGGCTTCCCTCTCAACCTGATATTCGCTAACCTGGGCTACGATGAGCTGGCCCGGATGATAGAGGAGTTCAGCATCTCGGGTATACTGGGTTCCCTGTTCGACTGGCTCTCCTCCCTCATCACCAAGTGGCTGATATCAGCTGGCTATTCAGGCTGGCCAGTTGGCTTGATCTCCGATGGCATAATCGGGAGCTTGGGGACGCTCGCATCATTCGTCTTCCTGCTCCTCATAGCCTACGTGTTCTTGGGGGCCATGCAGGACAGCGGCCTTTTCCCCAGAGCCGCTGTCTCCTTGGATAATCTCTTCAGGAAGTTCGGGCTCAGTGGCAGGGCCTTCTTCCCCGCCGTGCTTGGAATGGGATGCAGCGTGGCGGCGGTGGTATCAACTAGAGCCATGGACGACGACAGGGAGAGAATGGTCGCGGCCATGGCTTCCCCTCTCATCCCGTGCCAGGCTCGCCTCCTAGTCTTGCTCGCCCTAGCATCAGCCGCGTTCGCCGATCCCCTGAAGCAGTCAGCCCTGACCGTGTCCATCTATCTGCTCAGTTTCGCCCTGTACCTGCTCATCTCAAAGCTCCTCAACTGGCTTGTCTTCAAGGTGGAATACGCCCCCGATCTGGTGATGGAACTGCCCCCCTACCACAGGCCGAGTCTAAGGGTCGTATGGTGGTACGCCAGGAGCAACACCGAGCACTTCATGAGGAAGGCCGGGATGCTGATCTTCGTGGTTGGCGTGGCCACTTGGTTCCTCCTGAACTTCGGCCCCTCCGGCTATCTCACCGGCAGCAAAATCTCGGAGAGCTATGCCGCCCTTCTGGGAAGCCTCCTCACCCCCGTTACCTCTCTAATAGGCCTGCCGGATTGGAGGTACGCTCTCGCTTTCGAGGTGGGCTTCTTTGCCAAGGAGGGATTCCTGATAACCTTCTCCTCCATAGCGGGAGTCGCCGATCCGGTACAGGCCATCAGGATTGTGGGGATCACCCCGCTCAAGGCGGTCTCCATGGCACTCGCCATGAACTACTATGTCCCCTGCCTGGCCACTGTTGCAGCCCTTTTCTCAGAACTGAGGATCGGCAAGTACGTTCTCCTTACGATCGCCTTGGAGATAGTCCTAGCCCTCATGCTGGCGGGAGCGGTGTACTGGACCGGGGTCCTGCTGCTGGGGCTCTCCTGAGGGCCAAATTTTAATTTCCTCGCCGTTATAAAACTCGATGGACGAACTGGATGTCCGCATACTTGACGAGATTATTAGGAACGGTAGGATCACCCTGACCGAGCTTGCGAAGAGGGTAAGTGCCCCCAGAACAACTCTGACATCCAGATTCAAGAAACTGGTGGAATCGGGCTATGTGAGGGGATTCACAGCACTGGTCAACTACAAGAAACTTGGTTACCAATTGACCGCCTTTGTCCTCGTCCAGATAAGGAGGGGAAAGCCGCTCGGAGAGAAGTCAAATCAGGAGATATTCATCGAGAACATAGCTAGGGAATCCGAGTCCAGACCGGATCTGCCGTGGGTGGAGGAGGCCCACATAATCACGGGAGACTACGACGTACTGCTCAAGGTGAGGGCACGCAACATGGATGAGCTGACCAAGTTCTTGGTGACCGAGCTCGCGAGGCACCCCGACGTCGAGAGGACTCACACCCTAATGGTACTCAAGAGTCCCCACATGGGGCTCTTTCCCATGAGCAAGATCCTCACCCATCCTTCCTCTCCCTGAGATATGAGAGCAGAGGTATTTCATCGAAGATCTCCTCTCTCAGCATCTCCCACAACAACCTAGGCCTCCCCCTAGCCCTCGTCCTGATAACCCTCTCAGGCGTGACTATGAGGTGGACAGGCATGTCATGCCCCTCCTTGGGAACCCTCTCCACAATCTGAAGCTCGTGAACCGTGGTGGCCACCGGTGTTCCTTCGGAAACGGCCCCGATCTCGCCCAGAATGCCGTACTCGATGTCAGAATATCCATGGCCCTTTCCCAGCCTACCTCCTCTCTCATCCACCGCGACCGAGCCGGTCACCTTCAGATCAACCTTGGGAATGTCCAGCCCGACCTTCCTTCCGTACTTGAATGCCCCCTTAATGGTGGCGGCCTTCTCGTAGTTGATCGGGAGTATCCTCGTCGGATCGAGCACGAGGAAGCCCTCTCTGAGCCTGGGAGTGGCCATTATGACGAGCTTCCCTTGCATCAGCCCCAGCAGCCTGACATACCTCTGAGGGGAATCAGGGTTGACGAACAGGACGCGGGCCGACCTCCATTCTGGCTGCGTCGTGAGGAGGATAGCGGCCCTCTCAGCCCCCCTGAAGTTAGGTATCCTGCCCCTTATCGGCCTGGGGAATAGAGCAACGCCCTCCCTCTCAAGCCTCTCCCAGACCATCTCCCTGATCCTTCTCTTCTCCTCCCTGATGTCCATAGGGATGGGAGAGCCATCCCATCTTAAATAGTGACCTCGGGGGATTGGAGGGATGAGTATCAGGGAGAAAATCTTGGATCTACTCATGAACGCGGATGAACCAATGTCCGTAGACGACATAGCTAGGGAGCTGGGGCTCGATCCAAGGGAATCCAAGGAGATCTACAGGCACTTGGAGCACGTGGCCAGGACGGCCAGGGGGAAGTACGGGATGACCCTCCTAATGGAGCCCCCGGTGTGCAGGAAGTGCGGCTACATTTTCAAGGATCTGAGAAAACCGAGAAAGCCCAGCAAGTGCCCCAAGTGTGGAAGCCAGTGGATAGAGCCCCCCAGATTCATAATAAGGAGATGAATTGCAGGAAAGAAGCGGAGGGTAGGGAGGATGGCCTCAGGACCGCGTCATGAGGTCCACCAGCAAGTCCCTCACTCTCACCACCACCTCCTCCCTCACATTCTCCAGATCACCGTGAGCCCTGCTCTCCACCTCTATCGTACCGACCGACACCGTCGGTATTCCCTTCTCTGCGAACACAAATCCATCATTACCACCCAGCGAACCAGCCAGCTTCTTGCTGCCGAAGAACTTCTCGTAGCTGTCTAGCACTTCTTTAACGAACTCATGGTCTGGATGCGTCATCCAGCCGGGATTTAGGGTGTCCTCGAATCTAACTTCGGCATCAGCACCCAGCTTAACCGCTGCTGAGGTGACGGCAGCCAAGAATCTAGACATGGCCTCTTCCTTCCCCTCGTCGGGTATGAACCTGATATCGAATCCCAGCTCGGCCTCTGGCGGGATGACGTTGTGCTTCTCACCGCCCCTCATTATGGTCAGGCTGAACCTGCCCCATAGCTTGGGAACCGGGGAGCCGGGAGGAGCGGGCACGACGGAAAGCCTCGAGGCGTGTTCCTGGGAGAAGCCGGTGAGCAGCTCGTTGGCCAGGAGTATGGCCTGGTGAACGGGATTCACGGCCGCGAATGGCCTGCCAGCGTGTCCCCCCCTTCCCCTAACCACTATCTCACCGTGTAGCACCCCACTAGCTCCTATTCCCACGAAGTCCGGGGCAGCGTCTATTACCACGACCCTGTCTGGTCTGATTCCAGCATCTTGGAATCCCCTTTCGGCCACGGCGAAGACACCGGTACCTCCGACCTCCTCATCACCCACCACCACGACCACCGGGTTATACCTAGCGGATCCCATTTCCAGCACCTTGCTGGCGGCTGAAAGGCTAAGGGCCACGGCTGACTTGTCGTCCGCTGCTCCTCTGCCATATATCCTGCCATTTATCCTCTGTGGATCGAATGGGTCGAATTCCCTCCCATCAAGCCTCCAAGGACCCTTCGCTGGGACCACGTCGTAGTGGGAGAGCATCACCAAGTTGGTCTGGGCTCCCAGATCTGCCCATGCTATCACGTTGGGTACTTCACCCCTATCATCTCTGTGGACATGCACGTGGGTCCGGAGGCCTATCTCCCTGGCCTTCTCCTCTATCCTCTTGGCCGCCTCCCAGTAATTCTTCCTCTCCGTCGAGTTGGTGTCCAATCTAACGAGCTCCATGAGGAACTGAAACATCTCCTCATCTTCCATATGTTGGATGGGATGAGAGAGCTTATACGCTTTGCCGGGTTCCACCCCCGTCCGATCGGCATAGCAGGGGTGTGGCCGGATGCTGCGTCTCGTCCTCTTGGGCAGACCTGGCGCGGGAAAGGGAACCCAGGGAGCCTTCATCTCCGAGAAGTTCGGCATTCCTAGGCTGGTGATGAGCGACCTGCTGAAGGAAGAGGTGAGGAGCGGCTCCCTTCTTGGCGAGGAGATAAGGAGCCACATGGAGAGGGGTTTACTGGTCCCAGACGATATAGTGTACAGGGTCTTGGAGAGGAAGCTGTCCGAGGTGATGGACACGGGTTTCGTACTGGATGGTTTCCCGAGGAACCTGGAGCAGGCCAGATGGCTCGACAATTTCCTGAGATCAAAGGGAAGACCGCTTTCCGCTGTTCTCTTCTTCGATGTCGACGAGCTCACCGTCCTGCGCAGGATGATGGGGCGACTGATCTGCGAGAGGTGCGGCAGATCTTACAACGTCTTCTACGATCCCCCGCCCGATGCCAGGAGGTGCGAGTGCGGAGGCTCCCTCTACCAGCGAGAGGATGACTGCTACGACAAGATCCTCAGGAGGCTGGACGTCTTCAACGAGGAGACCAGCCCTCTGATAGATTACTACAGTGAGAGGGGTATTCTCATCAGGATAGATGCCTCCAAGGACTTGGAAGGGGTTAGAAGGGAAGTCTCTTCCGTAGTCTCCTCCCTTCTCTCTCCCTCCTGAGGGTCTCGGGTATCCAGACGAAGAACAGGCTGGAGAGCAGCCTAGTGAAGCCTAGCAGGAGCATGGTCTGCCTGACTCCCAGCAGATCCCCAAGCGTCCCCCCAATGAGGGGAGCCACCGAGTTGGTGAGGGACGTCAGGGCATTGAATGTGGAGACCGCCGATCCCCTTCTCTCAGGGGAGGATGCATCGAGCAGGTAGGTGGGCGAGGCCACGAAGTACATGGAGAAGCCCACCATGCCCACGGCCGTGCCGATGAGAATGTGGATGAGGCTGCTCCCCAAGGCATAGGAGAAGGGTATGGCGGATGCGAAGGCGGGTGACATGATCAGGAGGACCTTCCTACCCACCCTGTCCGCGACCAGACCCCAGACCGGCTGAAGGATGAGCCTTGTGGAGTTGGCCACAGTACTTATCAGTCCTATCTCCGCCTTGCTGAGCCCATAAACCTTTATCTGGGCAACGGAAAATAGGGGCCATGCAAGTGACCATATGAGGGACCACAGAACGCTGGCTATGAGGAAGGGCCTGTAGCTCCCCTCAACATGATCCGTCGCCTGCTTGCCCCTCACCTCAGCGCGCCCGGAAACTCGCCAAGCAGTGGGAATGAGGCAGACGGTCCCGGCGGCTAGAATGAACTGGCTCGCCCCTACGATGCTCGCGGTCCAGTAGCCGTAGGCATCCATGATCATGCCGGCTATGGGGGAGAACACCGCAGTGCCGAGGGTGGAAGAGGTGCTGGTAACCCCCGATATCCTTCCCCTCTCCTCCAATGCGGTCAGGTCCCCGAGAATCGCCAGCCACGATGAGTTGGAGAGCCCCATGAGAGAGTTCAGGGAGGCAGCCGCGGCATAGAAGCCCAGCAGAGTTCGGGAATTGTAGACCCAGTATACAAAGGCGGATGACAGCAGGTAGCCCACCAGCATCAAAAGTCTTCTCCTGCTGACCATTCTGTCCACGAGCCATCCCCAGACGGGCTGGGTCGCAGCGCTGGCCAGTCCCCCTAGTGAAATGGCCACAGCCACTTCGGTAGGGGTGAGTCCGAACCTGTCGACTCCGTATGCGTACAGCAGGAAGAAGGTGAAACTCATCGAAGTACCCTGAAAGAATGAGTTTACCGAGAGCCTGAGGGCTTTCCTTCCCATATCGGATCTAGGTAGGAAGAAGGGCAAGGCATCACCTCAGGGACAGTAATGCAGAGGCTGCTATCACTGACAGGGTGACCAGAGCCAGGATAACGATCTCATACTTCCTCTCTATCATCATCTTGTAGGACAGGAAGAGGAGAAAGCTTATGGGAGTGGCAACTATCAGGAAGAGCCCGACTTCACTTATCAGCTGGAACCCCCAAAGGTGATCAGCCACCACTCCTATTGCCAGCACCGAGAGGCCTAGGATCACCCCCCATCGCAGGATCATAGGGAGGTCTCCGAGATCTTCACCCAAGCGGTGACTCACCCCACACCAGCGAGCTTGATCCCGGCGTATAGGAGCACTAGAGAGAAGATGAGCTTTATGTATCTAGATCTGATTCCCTTGAGGGATCTGGCACCCAACGTAGCGCCGGGCATTATACCTATGGCGAAGCCCAAGACGAGAACTGGGTCTATTAGCCCTCTTATTGCATAGACCATGCTTCCGGACGACGCTGTGAGTCCCACCATGAAGGAACTGGTTGCCACTGCCTCCTTTATGGGCATGTCCATTACTAGGTTCATTATCGGCACCTTGAGGACTCCCCCTCCTATTCCGAACATCCCGGATGCCATGCCGGCGAAGAAGGAGAATATGACCCCCCAGGCCCAGCGCTTGATGTACCCGCTCTCCTTAGGCTTGGAGAAGGTTCTGGCCAGCATAAGGAGAGATATGGCTATTAGACCGAACCCGAATACCCTCCTCACCAGATCGGCCGGGAGCCCTATGGTTATGGAGGCCCCTACTATCGCTCCCATAGCCGTTGACGGCTCTAGAGTAAGAGCAGCCCTGAGATTGACCAGCCCCTCCCTGAGATAAACCGTCGAGCTGGATGCCGAGGTGACTATTATAGTGAGCAGGCTCGAGGCTATGGCGACCTTCACATCAACCCCTAGGATTAGCACCATTATGGGGACCATTAGCGTCCCCCCTCCTATGCCGGCCACGGAAGAGATGAGCCCGACGCCGACCCCGCTGAGGACGACCTCTAGGAACCTGATGAGGGGCTGCAGATTGAACCACCTTTTCAGGCTCGCGGTGATAAGATCTCTTAATAACTTTGAACACCATCTGTCTGGGGTGATGGCCTGATCCTAGACCTCCTATCCGCAAATTCTGGTTCTCGCATCATCAGAGAGGAGCGGGAGCTCAGGATAATCAGCGCCTGCCTTGTTACCGAGAGACCCGAACTCATCCAAGAGTTCTGTTCTGGAACTTGCTACTCGGCGTGTCCCGAGAGGGACCATGTGAACATCATAGCGCTGAAAATAACATCCATCCTATCTAGGATTGAGATAGACCGGATTAGTGTCCTGACGGTGGATGGGAGCCCACACTGCTTGCATCTGCATCACTCGGTGGAAGAGGCGATGAAAGTAACTGGAAAGGCTCCTGAGGTTGATCACATGGTAGTCCATCATGGGAGGATAATCCAGATCTCCAAGAGAGCCATTAAGCTTTCCAGATACCTCAGCAGGCTAGATGCCCTGTTGAACGGGCGGGGTGGTTGAATCACCGGTCCCTAGGCAAATTTTTCCCTCCACACTCGCCTAACTCGATTAGCAGTGAGGTGAACTCAACTGATCCTGTGGGGAGCCGTGGTGGGGGTGTCTCCGCGTCACGATGGGCCTCCCATCACCTTTTTTATATCGGTGGCCATCGTTGGTGTTGAGGATGATCTATGTCGAGGGTAGCAAGGAGGAAGAAGATAGAGGGAGTAAAACCGAAGATCTCCCGGGGACTTCCTGTTATGGCCAAGCTGAAATGCGCTGACAATACGGGGGCCAAGGTGCTGATGATAATCGGGGTCCACGGCTACAAGGGGCGGAAGGGAAGAATACCCTCCGCTAGCGTCGGAGATATGGTCACTGTTGTCGTGAAGAGGGGCAAGTACGACTTGATGCACAAGCCAATGAAGGCGATCGTGGTGAGGCAGAGGAAGCCCTACAGGAGGAAGAACGGTCAGTGGGTTGTCTTCGAGGACAACGCGGCAGTCCTAGTGAACGACGATGGAACCCCTAAGGGATCGGAGTTCAGGGGACCGATAGCGAAGGAGGCCATAGAGAGATGGCCCTCCCTGGGGGCCGTCTCGGCTCAGGTAGTGTAAAGCGAGGGGTGATGAAATTGCATAGAACCGTGTCGCACAAGCCCAGTAAGCAGAGGAAGTATCTGTACAACGCACCCCTGCATCACAGGGGGAGGATCATGTCTGCCCACCTTTCCTCCGATCTGAGGGAAAGGTATGGAGTGAGATCCCTTCCCGTCAGGAAGGGCGACAGGGTCAGGGTGATCAGGGGCGACTACAAGGGAACCGAGGGTGAGGTGATCTCCGTGGATAGAAAGGGATACAGGATAGCCATAAAAGGCCTAATAAGGAAGAAGACCGACGGTACGGAGATTCCAATTCCCATCCACCCGTCCAACGTGGTTATAACTAAGCTGGACTTAAAGGACGACGCTAGGAAGGAGCTGCTGGAGAGGAAGGGAGTTACTGAGGAGGAGATCGAGGAGGAGCTGAAGAGGGAGGAGAAGGAGGAGAGTGAGAAGGAAATCTCGGAGGGCAAGGAGAGTTCAGGGTTAAGGGCAGATGCAGAGAAAGTGAGTCCTCAGGAGCCCCGGGAGCGAGAGGGCAGTGGGGTTGGCGATGAAAGCGAGGGGGCTGAGTGATTATGGGAAAGATGGGAGGAAGCAGGCATCTTAAGAGGCTGGCCGCTCCGGGTTACTGGCCCGTAGCCAAGAGAGAGAAAGTTTGGGTCACAAAGCCAAGTCCCGGTCCTCATCCCATGGAGCAGGGGTTCCCCCTTCTGGTGGTAATTAGGGACATACTGGGACTCGCCACATCGGCCAGGGAGGCCAAGAGGATCATATTCATGAAGAAGGTATGGGTCGACGGGAAGCCCCGTTACGACTACAAGTACCAAGTGGGGCTAATGGACATCCTCTCTATCCCAGACTTGGGAAAGCACTACAGGGTGGTCCCTGATCCCTATAAATTCCTGAAACTCATAGAAATACCAGAGTCAGAGTCCGGGCTTAAGGTCGTAAAGGTGACGGGTAAGAGGACCATTAAGGGCGGCAAGATACAGCTGACCACGCACGACGGCAGGAACTTCCTGCTGGAACCCGGCTCAGATACAGCCAGATCTGTGAAGGTAGGCCATTCTATGCTGATAGAGGTCCCGTCTCAAGAGGTAAGGCAAGTGTTACCCTTGGACGTGGGTGCGGTGGCTGCCATGGTGAGAGGGAGAATGGCAGGACATATAGGCAGGATAAGGGAGCTGGCTGAATTCATAGAGCTTCAGGACTTAGAGGACTCCAATCTGGTTTACAGGGGAACCGCTGAGAACGTGCTGGTGGTCGGTAAGGAGGAACCCTCCATAAAGGTTAGGTGATAACTATGACGGTCGAACTGGTCGACCCGGTGGAGGAGCGGTGGAAGAGAAACCCCATGCTCACGCCCCGTGTTATGGCTGTCACCCTGAACATAGCCGTTGGCAGGAGTGGAGAGGTTCTACTTAGAGCTGGAAAGGTTTTAGAAGAACTGACTGGTCAGAAACCCGTCCAGAGGAGGGCAAAGAGAACCATAAGAGAGTTTGGAATAAGGAAGAGGGAGCCCATAGCAGTCACCGTCACGGTTAGGGGTAAGAAAGCGGTGGAGCTGCTGGACAGGATCGCCGAGGCCGTTGACCGGATGGTAAAGTCCAGTGCCTTCGATCAGTTCGGTAACTTCGCCTTCGGCATAAAGGAGCACATAGAGATACCGGGCGTGAGGTACAAGGCCGATATAGGTATCTTCGGCATGGATGTGATAGTGACCATGGGGAGAGCCGGTTACAGGGTCGCTAAGAGGAGGATCAAGAGGGCTAGGATACCTAGGAGGCACAGGCTGACCAAGGAGGAGTCCATTGTGTTCGCGGAAAAGTACTTAAGGCTGAAGGTCGTGTCCGATAGCGAGTGATGTGGGGGATCAAAATGGCGAAGCCGAGGAAAAAGGTGAGGACCAAGGGAAAGGGAGCTTACGTTTGTAGGAGATGTGGCAGAGTGGGCAGGGGAATCATCCGGAAGTACGGACTCTATCTATGCAGGCAGTGCTTCTTGGAGGTAGCCCCCCTCATGGGCTGGAAGAAGTACGAGTGAAGTGGAGTGAGGTGAGGTGATCGCATGACAAGGCTTGACCCGTTGGCCGACGCTATGAGCACCCTCACCAACGCATCTAGAGTTGGAAAGAGGGAGACTGTCATAAATGTGGCCTCGAAGCTTATAGGGAAGGTGCTGAGGATACTGCAGGATGAGGGCTACATAGAGGAGTTCGAGTACATAGACGATGGCAGGGCCGGCAAGTACAGGGTCCGGCTCAGGGGCAGGATCAACAAGGCGGGTGTGATAAAACCTAGGTTCTCTGTGAAGAAGGACGAATTCCTCTATTGGGAGAAGATGTATCTGCCTGCTGAGAACGTCGGGGTCATAGTAGTCTCCACGAATCAGGGGATAATGAGCCACAGGGAGGCAAAGAAGAGAGGGCTGGGAGGGGTTCTCCTAGCCTACTGCTATTGATCCGGGGGGTGGTGATGATGGGCAGGTTCCCCAAGGTGATCACCCAAGCCCAGGAGATCGAGGTGCCCATAATAGAGGGCGTTGATGTCGAGGTGGACGGGGCCAAGGTCATGGTCAAGGGCCCCAAGGGCAAGCTGGAGAAGAAGTTCCATGAGGACTTGGTGGAGATAATTAAGGAAGGAGATAAAGTCAAGGTGAGGGTCTACGGGAGGAGGAAGTTCCACTACGCTTACCTAGGAACGGTTGCGGCCCACATCAAGAACATGATGAAGGGTGTGACGGAGGGATTCTCCAAGGAGATGATCATAGTATACGCTCACTTCCCTATGAAGGTGGAGGTTGATGAGAACAGGAAGCTGGTGGTGATAAACAACTTCTTGGGTGAGAGGGCCCCCAGATACGCCAAGATAGTGGGGGACACCAAGGTGAGGGTCGAGGGGGATAGGGTCTATATAGAGGGCATCTCCAAGGAGGATGTGGGCCAGACGGCGGCCAACATAAGGCAGGCCACCAAGATAAAGGAGAAGGATCCGAGGGTGTTTATGGACGGAATATACGTGGTGAAGTGAGATGGCAGATACCGTTGATGGTAAGAAGGAGCTGATCCGCAGGCTGAAGAAGAAAAAGCCGAGGTTCTTGAACCTAGCTAGGTACTGGAGGTTGGGTGCGGTTAAGAGCTGGAGAAGGCCTAGAGGAATAGACAACAAGCAGAGGCTCAAGCTCAAGAGTAGACCCAAGCAGCCGGCTATAGGCTACAAAAACCCTGAGGAGGTAAGGGGCCTTCACCCATCAGGAAGAAGACCCGTGCTGGTTCACAACGTGAGGGAGCTCAGGGAGCTCGTCGAGGTGAAGGGCGAGGTCATAGTTTACATAGCAGGATCCGTCGGGGAGAGGAAGAGGATCACCATAAGGGAGGAGGCCCGGAAGCTGGGGCTGATGCTCGCCAACTAGGGGGGGTGATGTCATGAAGCTGGATTATCAGAAGAAGCTGGCCGCTAGGGTGGCGGGTGTGGGGCTCGACAGGGTCAGGATAAATCCTGAGAATATAGAGCTGGTTCAGGAGGCTATAACTAGGAGTGACATTAGGAGGCTCATAAGGTCAGGCGCCATAGAGATCCTCCAGAAGAGGGGAGTCAGTAGGGCGAGGGCCAGGACCAGACCAAAGAGGAGGGGTCCGGGAAGAAGGAAGGGTGGAAAGTACTCCAGGCTCTCTAGGAAGAGGAGATGGATAAACAGGATAAGGGCCTTGAGGAGGGAGCTAAGATCCATGAGGGACAAGGGGGTGATTGACGCCAAGATGTACAGGGACCTGTATAGGAGGCTCTCAAGGTTCGAGAGCGTTGCGCAGCTGAGATCCCATGTTATGAGGGAGGTGCAGTGAGTTGGCCAGATCATCGAGGTACAAGGTGAGGTTCAGGCGAAGGCGTGAGGGCAGAACGGACTACAAGAAGAGACTGGCCCTGCTCAAGAGTGGTCTTCCAAGAATGGTCGTCAGAAGGACCAACAGGAACATAATCGTGCAGTTCGTCAGGTTCAGACCGGAAGGGGATGAGGTGATAGCCTACGCCTTCTCCAAGGAGCTGTCCAAGTTCGGGTGGCCTTACGGGGGCAAGAACACTCCAGCCGCCTATCTAACGGGCTATCTGGCCGCTCTGAGGGCCAAGAGGTCTGGAGTCGACAGGGCAATCTTGGATATTGGCAGGTTTCCCTCGACCAGAGGCTCTAGGCTATACGCTGCCCTGAAGGGGGCCCTTGATGCTGGCATCGAGCTGCCCCACTCTCCAGAGATCCTACCGGAGGAGAGCAGGATAAGAGGGGAGCACATATCTTCTTGGGCCTTGTCCTTGAAGGAGGAAGATGAGGAATTCTACAGGAGGCAGTTCTCGCGCTATCTCGGAGCAAATGCCCTCCCCGAGTCGATTCCCGAGGTGTTCGAGAGAGTTCTCTCTCAGCTGGGTGAGGAGACCCCCCGTGGGAATGATTAAATAGGCCATCGGGAATGGGAGTTGAGAAGATGTCCGCCGAGAAGGAAGCCCGATCAGAGCTGGAGAAGTCCTGGACTCCCAAGACTAGGGTCGGCAGGCTGGTGGCCGAGGGTAAGGTAAAGAGCATAGATGAGATACTGAGGAGGGGCATTCCTATACAGGAGCCCGAGATAGTGGATCTGCTGGTCCCCGGCCTTAAGGAGGAGATCATAGAGGTCAGGAGAGTTCAAAGGCAGACCGACGCAGGTGAACTCACTCAACTCAGGATAGTGGCGGCCGTGGGAGATGGCATGAACTACGTCGGGGTTGGAAAGGGAAAGGGAAGGGAGTTCAGGATAGCCTTGGCCGACGCCATAAGGAGCGCCAAGCTAAACATAGTGAAGATAAGAAAGGGATGCGGGTCATGGGAGTGCGGATGCGGGAGGCCCCACTCCATCCCGACCACCGTTTCCGGATCTTCCGGTTCGGTCAGGGTGACCTTGATGCCCGCCCCTAGGAAGCTGGGTATAGTGGGTAACGAGACCGCAAAGGTGATACTCGGCCTCGGTGGCCTGCAGGACGTGAGGGTGTTTTCCAAGGGGCAGACCAAGAACAGGATGAACTACGCCTTTGCCATCCACAACGCCCTCTGGAAACTGCTCCTCATGACCCTCCCGCAGGATTGGAGGGTCTGATCTAAAGCTTTTTATTCCTCCTTCTCGATCAGGTCGAGAGGCGCGCGCCCGTTAGGCGCGTAAGCGCACGATGTCGGGCGCGCCCAAATGGGGTGATGAGGTTTGGAAGAGGTCCCTCTAATGGCAATCGTCAGGATCAGGGGTAGGGTTGATGTGAAACCGGACATCAAGCATACTATGGACATGCTCCACATAAGGAGAAAGTACTGGGCTACGGTCGTGCCCTTCACTCCCTCCTACAAGGGGATGCTGCACAAGGTCAAGGACTACACCACCTACGGTGAGATAGACAGGGAAACTCTATTGGAACTGCTCTTGGCTAGAGGAGAGCTGACGACAGGGGGCAGGTTGACCGACGAGTGGCTCAATGAGCACAGGGAGGAGACAGGATTCTCTAACGTTCAGGAGCTTGTGGACGCCCTAATGGAGGGTAGGGCCAAACTGCACAAGCTGAGGTGGCTGAAGCCCTACTTCAGATTGCATCCTCCCAAGGGGGGCTTCAAGCGGACCACCAAGAGGGCGTGGAATGACGGAGGAGAGCTGGGTTACAGAGGGAAGGAGATAAATAAGCTGATCAGGAGGATGATATGATGAGGACCATTCCTAGGAGGAAGAAGAAGAGCAGAAAGCTGAGGGGGCGGAGGCTGCACGCTTACGGGCAGCAGAGGCAGCATAGGAGGAGCGGAAGACAAGGAGGATTCGGCAAAGCTGGAGTTAAGAAGCACCTCTGGACTTGGATAACGGCCTACGACCCTGACTACTTTGGCAGGGGGAGGAGAGGATTCAAGAGACCTAGAGCCGTGGTCAGGGAGGTTAGGACGATCAACGTTGGTGATCTTGAGAGGATGCTCCCTGATCTGCTGGCCCTGGGATACGCCAAGGAGATTGAGGGAGGGAAGCTGGAGGTGAACCTCTCGGAGGCAGGATACGATAAGCTGCTCGGGAGGGGTCGCGTTAGCAAGCCCCTCCTGGTCAGGGTTGATCTAGCTACCGAAATTGCTGTCAGGAAGCTGGAGAAGGCCGGTGGATCCGTGATAACTGAGGAAGAATGAGGGGATGAGGGGGTCTAAATGAGCCTAGTGAGGGAGATAATAGCCAAGATCAACAGGGGAATCCCCGAAGTGGAGAAACCCAAGAGGACCCCTTCCCTCAAGGAGAAGTTGATATGGACGGCCATAACCCTCTTCATATACTTCTTCCTCACGCAGGTTCCCCTGTACGGCATACCAAGAGGAGGGCTAGACTTCCTAGCTGAGCTCAGGGTCATCTTCGCCGGCGCTCAGGGCAGCATAGTGGAGCTGGGCATAGGTCCAGTGGTGACCGCTGGCATAGTGCTCGAGCTCCTTGTGGGTAGTAAGATAGTACAGCTGGATCTGACCGATCCGGAGGACAGGAAGTTCTTCCAAGAGGCCCAGAGGGTGGCGGCCATATTCTTCATACTGTTCGAGGTCAGCGCGTACACCTTGGGTGGGAGGTTCGGAACCCTGACGACGGAGCAGGCTTTGCTCGCGATAGGCCAGCTATCTCTCGGAAGCTTCCTCCTGATGATGCTGGACGACTTGGTAAGCAAGTGGGGCATAGGAAGCGGAATAAGCCTGTTCATACTCGCCGGCGTCGCTCAGAGGGTTATGTGGGGCACACTCTCCCCAGCCATAGAGAAGAGGAGCGGCAGGTACGTTGGAGTTATACCCGCTCTCCTCACAGAGGGTGCCGGGGCTATCTACAGGGGAGCCCTTCCCGATCTACTCGGTCTCATAGCAACGTTTGCCGTGTTCATAGCTGTGGTCTGGACCTACGAGGTCAAGGTGAACGTGTCAATAGCCCACACGATGTACGGCGGCTACAGGACCAAGTATCCGATAAGGCTGCTGTACGTGAGCAACGTCCCCATAATATTCGCGGCCGCTCTCATAGGGGACATAGACATAATGGCCAAGATCGTCTGGTCTAGGGTCGGAGCTAATCCCAGCGGGTGGATGAAGTATCTAGTGGACTTCCTAGGAAGGTACGAGGCCGATCCGATAACCGGCAGCATGGTGCCCGTGTCTGGACTGGCATATTACCTAGCCACGCCACGCGGGCCCGAGGTGCTGGTCCAAGATCCTATCAGGGCCCTCGTCTACCTAGTCGTCCTAGTGGGGGCGAGCGTCGCCTTCGCCAAGATCTGGGTGATGACCGCTGGCATGGATCCCAGATCCGTCAGCGAGCAGCTGGTCAAGCAGGGGATCGTGGTCCCAGGGAGGAGGGCCTCAATAAGGATAGTGGCCAAGACCATAGAGAAGTATATAGAGGCGGTGACCTATCTAGGAGGGTTCATAGTGGGACTGTTGGCGGCTCTCGCGAACTTCACCGGTGCCTTGGGAACTGGGAGCGGTATACTCCTCGCCGTCACGATAGTGGCAGGATTCTACGAGACTCTGATGCGCGAGCGCGCCTTGGAGATGTATCCCAGGCTGAAGAAGTTCATAGGCTAGCGGATGAGCGGGCGGTGTGACACCTTGGATCTCTCCCTCTTGATACTTTTCCCTCCTGGCTCCATAATCTTCCTGACGTTCCTGGCGTTCGTTATAAGCCTCTCCATCACCCTGCTGAACAAGAGGACTATAGATTACGATAGGATGAGAGAACTCCAGAGGATAGTGAACGAGTACACCAAGCTCCAGAGGGAATTGATAAAGGATCCCGAGAACAAGAAGCTCAAGAAGAAGCTGGACAGGATGAAGCCCCAATTCGATGCCGCGCGTTCTGAGATGACCAAGATGAACATGAAGCCCATGCTCTACACGACGGTTCCCATTCTGCTTATATTCTGGGCTCTGGGGAACTTCTACGCTGAGATACCCGTCGCCAGGCTGCCCTTCCCCTTGCCCTTCATAATGGACTACTTCCACGGCAACAGCGCCCTGTCCAGTCAGACGGTCGGGTACCTAGGCTACTACATAATAGCGTCATTCCTCTTCTCCATGATATTCCAGAAAATATTTGGAACATCGCCCACAGATTGATTTAACATCTCTCCTATTTATTACCCGGCACCCCGCCCGCTTTGGGGCAAACGTTTAAAATCCTGCGAAGAGGGTTAGCCTGACCGCGGAGGTGCCCGCCTTGATAAGGGACGTCAACAAGAGGGGTAGAAGCAGGAGACTAAAGAAAGTCAGGGTGGCCGTCAGGGTACCGGGAGGAGGGATAGTTTACCACTACCGGCACAAGAGGCATTCGCAGGCCAGGTGCGCCAGGTGTGGGAGACCGCTGAATGCCACGCCCACTGGCCCGAGATCCATCATGGGTAAGCTCTCCAAGAGCCAGAGGAGGCCGAACAGGCCCTACGGGGGATATCTCTGTCCCGAGTGCCTCCGCGAGCTTATGCTCGCTAGGGCAATAGAGGAGGGGATGGCCCTCCTCGCGTCCCGTTGAGGGACGCTAGCCCCGCTCGCGAGAGGGGGTGCATCGTATGGGAGTCATAGAGGTAGGAAGGGTTTGTAGGAAGATCGCCGGCAGGGAGGCCGGCAGGATCTGCGTTGTTGTCCGGGTAATCGATGACAACTTCGTGGAGATAACGGGGCCCAAGGATCTCACAGGGGTCAGGAGGAGAAGAGTTAACGTGAAGCACCTCGTTCCCCTGCCGATCAAGCTGGATATACCTGAGGGAGCCAGCGACGAGGAGGTACTCAACGCCCTCAAGGAGACCGACCTCTACCCGAAGCTGTTGGAGGAAAAGGAGAAGAGGGAGAGGAGGAAGGGTAAGCCCGCCTGAGAGGAACGAGGAATTCAGATGGAGAACCGTCAGGGGTCCCAGGATGAGCTGATAGTTAAGAGCATGGCTGAACCCGGCCCCTACGGCTACAGGCCCCGTGAAAGGCCCCTTCTTTTTTACCTTGATAATGGCATAGTGAATCTCGACAAGCCAAGGGGTCCCACTTCCCATACGGTGACGAAGTTAGTCAAGGAGATCTTGGAATACCATGGAAAGATCGGTCACTGCGGCACGCTGGACCCTAAGGTGTCAGGAGTACTACCAGTGGTGCTGGGGAATGCCACCAAGCTAAGCAGGCTCATCGCTGGCTCGGACAAGGAGTATGTGGGGGTGCTCTATCTGCACGGGGATGTGGAGACAAGTGAGCTGGAGGAAGCCCTTCGGAAGTTCACGGGCCCTATTTTCCAGAGACCTCCCGTTAAGTCAGCGGTGAAGAGGTCCCTGAGGGTCAGGAGAATCTACAAGCTGAAGCTGCTGGAGAGCGAGGGCAGGTTCCATCTTCTCAGGACTCACGTGGAGTCCGGGACTTACATAAGGAAGCTGTTCTTCGACATAGGAGAGTACCTGGGCGTGGGAGCTAGTATGAGGGAGTTGAGGAGGATAAGATCGGGCATATTCTCGGAGACGGAGAGCGTCAAGCTACAGGACCTGTACGAGGCGTACATGATCTGGAAGGAGAGAGGAGATGATTCCCGTCTGAGGGAAGTAATACTTCCTCTCGAGGTGGCAGTGGAGCACATCCCCAAGATAGTGGTTAAGGACTCAGCTGTGGCCTCCATAACCCACGGAGCATCGCTCAAAGCCAAAGGTGTGAGCATGCTATCGAGGGGCATAAGGAGGGGGGGAATCGTAGCCATTATGACCCTCAAGGGGGAGCTAGTTGCCATAGGAAGGGCTACCATGGACTCGGAGGAGATCACCTCATCGGATTCGGGAGTAGTTGCCCAGATAGAGAGGGTCATCATGCCTAGGGATCTTTACCCTCCCATGTGGAAGAAGAGGGAGGGGGCCTGACCGGATGCGCAACTATTAAATCCCCCGGTGCTGCGCTGTAGAAGGAGGGGGGCCGGGGTGCCCTAGCCAGGAAGGGGGCTGGCCTGGAGAGCCAGTGGCCCACTGGGCCGCGAGGGTTCAAATCCCTCCCCCGGCGCCATTTGGTGGTCTTTTCGCGTTTAAGTCCGCCCGAATCGCCATTTAACTACTGGCCGGGCCTCTCGGGAGTTCAAGCAAAATCTTATATTACACTCGGGACCCCAAGTTCCGAAAGAGGGGTGAGGAATTGTCCGAAACGGCAGAGCTGAGGAGGATAGTGAGGCTCCTCAACACGACCCTGGACGGTACCAAACAGGTCCAGATATCCCTGACTGACGTCAAGGGCATAAGCTTTGTCTTGGCGAGGGTCATACTGATGAAGGCCGGCATACCAGCGAGCAAGCTCTTGGGGGAGCTGTCTGATGACGAACTGGCTAAGATAGAGGATGTAGTTAACAACCCGGAAAAGTACGGAATCCCTTGGTGGATGATGAACAGGCAGAAGGATCCTAGGACCAACGACTCTAGGATACTGATAGGGGATGATGTCTCCTGGGTGATGACCCAGGACATAAACGTAATGAAGAAGATAAGGAGTTGGAAGGGGATAAGACATGAACTCGGTCTGAAGGTCAGGGGACAGAGGACCAAGACCACTGGAAGGGTCGGAAGGACCGTCGGTTATCAGAGGAAGAAGTGAGGAGGGTGTCCCTATGGGTGATCCCAAGAGACCCAAGAAGAAGTACGAGAGGCCCTACAAGCCCTGGGACAGGAGGGTTCTCGAGGAGACCAACAGGCTTGCCGGTTATTATGGACTGAGGAACAAGAGAGAGCTCTGGCGAATGAGCCACCTGTCGAAGAAGTACAGGAGGATAGCTAGGGAGCTGCTAGCGGCCCCAGAAGAGGAGAGAGCGAAAGTTAAACCCATACTGGATAAGCTGAAGAAACTCGGGATAGTGGGTAGGGATGCCACCCTTGACGACCTGCTTGATCTCACGGTTGACCAGTTCTTAGAGAGAAGGCTTCAGACGATTGTATGGAAGAAGGGATTCGCCAAGACACCTTACATGGCCAGACAGCTTGTGACCCACGGTCACATAAGGATAAATGGGAGAAGGATAAAGCAACCAGGCTATCTAGTGACGCTGGAGGAAGAGGAGACAGTTGAGTGCACTCACCCTTCCTGCCTGGAGGAGGAGCAGGAGCAGGGACAGAAGGCTGAATGATAAGGAGGTGATGATGTGTCTGCCCAGAAGAGGGGAAAGATAGGTGTCGCCCACATATACTCCTCATTCAATGACACCATAGTCCACATCACGGACATAACGGGCGCCGAGACCATCGCTAGGTACTCGGGTGGCATGTTCGTTGACGCAGACAGGCTCGAGGGCTCGCCTTACGCAGCCCTGAAGGCCGCTATGGCGGCCGCCAAGGAAGCTCAGAAGAAGGGGGTTACTCACCTCATCGTTAAGGTCAGGGCCCCTGGCGGCATAAAGAGCAGAATCCCAGGTCCAGGAGCAACCGCTGCCATCAGGGGACTCTCCAGATCAGGGCTGATACTGATAAGAGTGGAGGACGTTACACCAATCCCTCACGATGGGTGCAGGAGGCCTCACGGGAGGAGGGGAAGGAGGGTCTGATCCCCGGCCTCGCCCTGAACCCAAACTTTTATCCATTTCGGGTCTCATTTCACACGAGAGGTAGGCCCTCTTGCCTGGAGAGACGGAGGGTGTAGAGGTCCTTCTGGGGTGGTACAAGAAGGGTGCTCGAGCGCGCTTGGAGCGCCTGGGCCTCGACGGCAGGTCAGCAATCCTGAGGCTAGAGGGCCGCAATATTCTGAGGCCTCTAGTGGCTATATATGATCCTTCTGATGACGGTGACTTCTCCGAATGGATCGAGGAGCTGGTAGAGGTGCACAAGAGGGCGGGGATAAAGTTCGACAGGGTGGATGTGTGGGTCCCTCCTAGAGCCTTGGAGTACGCCATGGATGAGCTCTCCAAAGTCAGAGGGCTAGGTGTGGAGGTCGTGATTAGATCAACCCGTGAGCTGGGATCACCCGTCGGGGAAGTCAGCATTGAATCGGATGAAGTACCGGAAAAGAGATCATCTCTCGTGAGGGCGACTTTTGCGCCGAGAAAGGAGAGGAAAACTACTAATCAGGTGGGAGGAGGGATGGAAATCACCCAAAGAATGAAGAACGTGAAAATGACTCTAGAAGAGGGAGAGGACGGCCTACCTACGATCCTTAGGGAAATAAAGGAGACCATAGATCAGTCCCTGAAATCGATTCTGGAGGAGATCAGGAGAGACAAGGAGGCCGATTTACTAAACAGGATACAAGAGCTCGAGAGGAGGGTGGAGCTGCTTGAGGCCATGATAAAACTACTTGGGAATCAGCACGTGGCTCCGGGCGCATATCAACCGGTGGAACTCAATAAGCCCCGGACGTTCAAGTACGAAACCACCACAGTTCCCAGTCCTGACAGCGAGATAATGAGGGGCCAGATCGAAGAGGGAGAGCGGAAGGAGGGTGGAGGTGCTTCACGGGAGGAGCGTCAATTTAATATTCCGTCGACGGGGGAGAAGGCTGAACCCGGGCCCCCCTCCAGAGCTGTATCGGAGGATATGCTTGAGGAGGTATTGAGCAATCCTTGGGTGGAGATCTTGAGGAAAAAGGGTGAAGACGTTGAGAGCTAGGATCATTAAGCTTACTGGCGATGAGGCTATCATCGTGGTGGAGGAGGCAAAACCTCCCCTAGTCAACGCTCTCAGAAGAGCGATAATATCCGAGGTACCAGTATTCGCTGTCGATGAGGTCATCTTCTTCGAAAATTCCACCCCCTTCTTTGACGAGTACATAGCCCACAGGCTGGCTATGGTCCCTCTGAGGACCAGCATGGACATCGTCAGATCTGATCCAGAGAGGACTGTCGTCCTAGAGCTGAACAAGGAGGCCAAGGAGGATCTGGAGACGATTTACTCGGGAGACCTGAAATCTACGGATCCCCTGATTGTTCCGGCCAACGACCGGATCCCTGTAATCAAAATGAGGAAGGGCCAGAAGATCAGACTCCAGGCTGTGGCTAGAGTAGGAAGAGGAAAGGACCACTCGAAGTGGCAGCCAGCTGTCGCCGTGGGTTACAGCTACATGCCCGTATATGAGCTCAGCAGGGACCTGCTGAAGAAATGCGACCTCTCCAGCTGCGGTGACTGCATGAAGAGGAAGGGGAAGAAGGTGATCATCGACTGCCCCGTGTCATGCGAGGGCTGCCTGGAATCTTTAGAGAGATGCAGGCTCGACAATCCAGAGGGGATAACTAGGAAGTGGGATGATTCGAGAATAATTCTCAGGTATGAGAGTAGTGGCTCATTGCCCGCTCAGGAGATCTTCTTAGAGGCCCTGAATCAACTCAAGCGGAAATTCATCGAGTTCTCCGAGAAGCTGAGATGATTAAGCTTTAATAGGTGAGGACCCCAGTGGAAGGTTAGAAGCGGGGGTAGCCAAGCCAGGTCCAAGGCGCCCGCTTGAGGGGCGGGTGGGCGTCAGGCCCGCGTGGGTTCAAATCCCACCCCCCGCACCATGCATCTTTATTAAAGCCGGAGATGCCCCCATGTGAGAGGAGGATAGAAGTGAAGCCCACGGGACCGACGAATCCAAGGTTGATTAGAATGGTAAACAGGTTAGAGAGAGCTTCCAGACTGAACAACGCTCCAATCTGGAGAATTGTGGCTGAGAGACTTCGGAAGCCCACCAGATCGAGAGTTGAGGTGAATTTGTGGAAGATAGATAAGTACTCAGGCGAATCGGAGGCCATAATAATCCCAGGCAAGGTCCTAGCCGAAGGCGAGATCACTAGGCCCGTGGTGGTTGTCGCTGCGAGCTTCTCAGCCTCTGCCATAAAAAAGATAGAGGGAGCTGGTGGGAAGGCCTACCTGCTGGATGAGTACTTAGAGAAGAACCCCAAGGGTTCCAACACTAGGATAGTGGTATGAAGGGGTGTACTCCATGAGGTTCGATCTGGTGGTGGATGCGGAGGGAAAAATCCTAGGTAGGATGGCCTCCTTCGTCGCTAAGGAGCTTCTGAATGGCAAGAGGGTTGCCATAGTCAATGCAGAGAAGGCGATCATAACAGGAAATCCCCAGACCATACTGAGGAAGTATCTCACCAGGAGATCAATCCAGAGTACGATACATCCCCGTAAATCACCCATTCAGCCCAGAACCCCTGACAGAATAGTCTGGAAGACCGTCAAGGGAATGCTGCCAATGAAGAAGGCCAAGGGTAGGGAGGCTATCAGGAGGCTCAGGGTATTCATAGGGGTTCCGGAGGAGTTGGCCGACGTTGAGAAGGATGTCGGTCTGAAGGAAGACGAGAGGGCATACGTTAAATACACCGTTCAGTCCCTCAAACCGAAGAAGACGAAGGGATACGTTACCGTCCTATGGTTGGCCAAGCAGATGGGATGGAAGGGGGTAAGGTATGCCGAGCAGGAGTAAGGGTGATGGGGTTCTCGCCTTGGCCTCATCTAGGAGAAAGACTGCTAGGGCCATGGCAGTTGTGAGGAAGGGAAGTGGTAGGCTCTACATAAATGGCTTCCCGGTGGAGGTATTCGCGCCTAACGAGTTCGTGAGGATGAAGATACTGGAGCCCCTGTGGCTGGCCAAGGATTATACGTCCGACATAGACATATATGTGAGAGTGATGGGCGGCGGGTTCATGGCTCAGGCCGACGCCATCAGGATGGCCGTTGGAAGGGCACTGGTAGAGTATACCGGCAGCGAGCACCTGAAGGAGCTGTTCAAGGAGTATGACAGGACTATCCTCAAGGGAGATCCCAGACAGACGGAGCCCAAGAAGTACGGTGGCAGGAGCGCTAGGGCGAGGTTCCAGAAGTCTTATAGGTAACCTTTCCCACCCCTTTATGGAGGGATAAGCCTTGTCCGTTACCAGAGGTAGTGCAGGGGAGCTCAAGAAGGGCAGCTATGTTGTTCTGGACGGGGAGCCCTGTGAGGTACTGAGTGTCTCCAAGTCCAAGCCGGGGAAGCACGGTGCGGCCAAGGTCAGGATAGAGGCCAGGGGGATCTTCGATGGAACGAGGAGATCCAAGATATTCCCCGCTGATGCCTTGGTCGAGATCCCCATAGTGGACAAGAAGACGGCCCAGGTGACGAGCGTCTACGGCAACACAGTCCAGCTGATGGACCTGAGCAGCTACGACATGTTCGAGATCCCGATGCCCGACGATCCCGAGCTGGCCTCCAAGCTGCAGCCGGGCGTTGAGGTGGAGTACTGGGAATCCATGGGCAAGAGGAAGATCGTTCGAGTGAGGGGTGGCGGTTAGGAGGATTGGTCCTAGACAAGCTCGGGACATCCCTGAGGAAAGCCGTCAGCCGGCTCAGGGGAAAGCCGTTAGTTGACGAGGCAGCCATAAACGAGTTCCTCAGGGATGTCCAGCGCGCCCTCTTGGAGGCGGATGTCAATGTGAAGCTGGTTCTCGAGCTATCCAAGAGAGTCAAGGAGAGGGCGCTCAGCGAGGAGGTCCCTCCCGGATTCAGCAGGAGAGAGCTGGCGGTTAAGATCCTTTATGATGAACTCACGAGGCTCCTCGGGAGAAAGCCCGCGGATATCGAGATAGACGGCAAGAGGACCAACGTCATCTTGGTTGTGGGAATCGAGGGCTCTGGCAAGACGACCACGGTGGCGAAGCTCGCTCACTGGTTCTCCAAGCGGTACGGAAAGGTCGCTATCATCTCTTCCGATGTGATAAGGCCGGCTTCCAAGCTGCAGCTGGAGCAGATGGTTGGGCAGGAGGTCCCCGTCTTCTGGGAGGATTCCAGCGATCCCATCCGCATAATGAGGGACGGTCTGGACAGTTTCAGGGGCGAGAGATACAACGTGGTGATAGTGGATACAGCTGGGAGGCACAAGGATGAGGAGGGGCTGATGAACGAGCTGAAGGAGTACTACGAGGCGGTCAAACCCGATCTGGTATTGCTGGTGATCGACGGCACCATAGGACAGGCGGCCTACAATCAGGCCAAGGCCTTCGCGGAGAGCATCCCCATAGGCGGGGTTGTCGTGACCAAGCTCGATGGAGCAGCCAAGGGCGGTGGGGCTCTATCGGCGGTGGCCGCCGCGGGCGCCCCCATATACTTCATAGGGACGGGGGAGAAGCTCGAGGATCTGGAGAGGTTCGATCCGGACAGGTTCGTCTCCAGACTCCTAGGCGGGGGTGATGTGGTTGAACTGGCTAGGAGGATGGAGGAGGCATTCAAGGAGACCGAGCTCTTGGAGAGGATATCGAAGGGCAGATTCGACCTGGAGGATTTCAGGGACTATCTCCAGCAGCTCAGAAGGGCCGGGCCGCTGGATAAGCTGCTGGAGATGATACCCGGGATAGGGGGGAGGCTATCGAGCGTGGAGTTCGATCCAAAGGAGATGGACAGGTGGACCGCGATAATAAACTCCATGACGCCCGAGGAGAGGAGGAACCCCTCTCTCATCAAGGGAAGCAGGGTGGAGAGAATTGCCAGGGGATCAGGAGTCACCTCCAAGGATGTCAGGAGGCTCCTCAAGTCATACAACCAGGTCAAGAGGATGATGGAGTCCATGTCCTCACCCGCTAGGATGAGGAGATTGATGAGGAGGATGGGCCTTGGAGCCTGATTTCCAGCTGATAAGGGAGATCATCCACAGGGAGGGGAGGCTGTGCAGGTTCTGCCTGGGGAGCCTCGTTGGTGGAAAGCTGAAGCAGGTCCCCAACACCATCAAGGGATCCGCACTGGAGGGCATCTTGGAGGCCGTCGATGGGAGGACCGGCGGGGCCTGCGTGATATGCGATGATCTCATACCAAGCACCCTCGATGAACTGGTGGATCTGGCGATGCGGCGCCTCTCCGGGCTGGAATACGGGAGCATAAAGTCCGGCGTCACGCTACCTCCTTGGCTTATCGAGAGGGAGGACAGGATAAGATCGAGGTACAACCCCCCCAACATGGTATCGGTGAAGCTCACCCTCATCAAATGGCTCGATCTCGTCCTGTCGGCCAGGACGGGCAGGCCGGTGGATAAGGATCCCGATGTGATGGTCACATTCGATCTCTCGCTTAAGGACGTTGGACTGAGGATAAACCCCGTCTTCATCTACGGGAGGTACAGGAAGCTTGAGAGGGGAATCTCCCAGTCTAGGAGGAGGTGCCCGTACTGCGGTGGGAGGGGGTGCGAGAAGTGCAACTGGACGGGGAAGATAGCGGAGGGATCGGTCGAGGGAATGGTGGGTGAGGTGATGAAGGAATTCTTTCGGTCCGAGGACTACATCCTCCACGGCGCAGGTAGGGAGGACGTGGACGCCAGGATGCTGGGCAGGGGAAGACCCTTCGTAATGGAGCTCGTCAGCCCTCGAAGGAGAAAGGTGGACCTCAGGAGGCTTCAGGAGGAGATAAATTCTAGGTGGAGGGGCAAGGTGGAGGTCCTCGACCTGAGGTACTCTGACAGGGAGGAGGTCAGGAGGCTGAAGGAGGGATCGCCCGACGTGAGGAAGCTTTACAGAGCCGTGGTGGAGGTCGAAGGAAAGGTGACCGACGAAGATCTCCAGCGAGTTGAGAGAGCGCTCACCGGGGCCACGATAAGGCAGAGAACACCCAAGAGGGTGTTATGGAGGAGGGCAGATCTGGTGAGAATTCGGAGGGTTCACGAGGTAAAGACCAAGAGGATCGACGACAGGACCTTCGAGATGATCGTATTGTGTGACGGGGGGCTGTACGTCAAGGAACTCATATCCGGGGATGAGGGGAGGACCACCCCCAGCGTGGCCGAGGTGTTGGGGAAAAAAGCTTTTTGTAGGGAACTGGATGTGTTAGAGGTACTCGGACACTGATGAATAAGGTGGTTTGAAATGGGAAGGAGATCGTCCGGTTTTCTCTACAAGTCCAGGGACTTCCTCTCCAAGACTCCGAGGGAGCGGGGAAGACCCTCACCCGCCAAGTATCTGAGGGAGTTCGAGGTCGGGGACAAGGTGGTCATAGACGTTGAGCCCTCCGAGAGGAGGGGAATGCCCCATAGGAGGTACCAAGGGAAGGTCGGCGTGGTCGTGGGGAGGAGGGGCCATGCCTACTTGGTGGACGTGAAGCTGGGTGATAAGGTCAAGCATCTCATAGTTCTCCCGGTGCACCTGAAAAAGCACTTAGGATGAGCCAGCATTAGGATGAGGGATGGACTTGTCTCAACTGGATAGCGGTGCCCGTAGAAAGCCCCTCACGCTGGCCGAGGTGAAGGCCCTAGTCTTCGAGAAGTGGACCTCCAGCATGGACAGGCTGAACTTGGACCAGAAGCGACTTCTCACCTACCTCTCCAAATTCACGAAGGTGGACGATCCTCTCAAGGCTAGGGAGGTCGTTGACGAGCTAGTGGGGAGATTCAATCTCAAGGAGGAGCACGCGGTCATGCTTGTGAACATCCTCCCCAAGAGCGCTGAGGAGCTGAGGGCCTACCTCTACAAGGATTACCCCCTTTTAAACGAGGCGGATTACAAGGAAATGCTTAACTTATTGAAGGAGCTGAAGGGAGAAGAGTGAGAGAACGGTGTCGCTAAGATGTGGAGATATGTACCAGGCAGGAGAAAACCCCATGACAGCTGGGCCTATATCCTTCACATGGATGAGGCTAGGAGAAGGGTCCAGCTCATCGGAGACCGCTACTTCATAATGATGGAGTTTGTACTGAAGCCCAATGCCTCCGTATCTCCCATGAAGAAGGTTTACGTTGGCAAGGGACCCAGGCAGGAGGTCAGCAGGTTCCTGAGATACTTGGAATACGAGGAGCTGGCTCCAGCCGGTAGGATGCTGCTCGAACCCGTTGTCGCGAGGATAATACAGGAGGGGGAGCAGTTCTTCGTCAACTTCTTCAATGAGAGCGTGCCCATAACTCCTAGGCTGCACCAGCTCGAGCTCCTGCCCGGCATAGGGAAGAAGACCTTGATGAGGATACTGGAGGAGAGGAGAAAGAGACCCTTCGTCAGCTACTCCGACGTGGCCGAGAGGACTGGCCTCAAGGACCCAGCCGACCTGCTGGTTAAGAGGGCTCTCGAGGAGCTGACAGGTAGGGAGAAGTACTACATCCTAGTGGCACCCAAGGGGATCCTCGAGGAGGACGTCCTGTGAGCTCAGGGTCTGATTCTGGTACCGGATTCTCCCTTTAACGCCCTTATCAGATCCCCCCTCTCTGAGAATCCGGCTATCCTCACATCAATTCCCATCCTGGCAAGCCTCAAGGCCACATCCAGCTTACCCCTCATGGACCCGGTGACGTCGAAGGAGGAGCCCCCGAGGTCGGGCAGGTTCATCCCGCTCACCTCCCTCAGGACCTCCCCCATCTCGTTCAGAACACCCGGCACATCAGTGAGGAAGAGGACCTCCCTCAGCCCCATCGACAAGAGGCAGAGGGGTATCTCATCGGCGGAGAGGACCGAGACCACCCTTCTATTATCATGCACGAGATCTCCGTGAGTCAGGGGTACGAAACCGGATTTTATCCAGCGCAGGGCAGTTTCCAGGCCGCAGGTCAGCTCATCCCCCTCCCTCCTGAAGATGAGCCTGGGATGAAACGGGATTACGGGAAGGCCCAGCTCCATCATCACTCGAGCCACCCTCAGGTTGAGGTCCATCATGCTGACCATCGTCTCGGAAACTCCCAGCTCGGCCCCAGGCCTCAGGCCCTCGTGTATGCCGTATCTCCTTACCGGGATGTGTCCGAAGGGACCGGCACCGTGGGCTAGGAACAGCCTCCTCCCCGACCTGTAGATTTCCAAGAGGTCCAGTGTAACTTGGCGGATCACATCCTCCTTTACCTCTAGGGCTCCCTCCCTCTTTGGAGTTATCAGGGACCCGCCGAGCTTCACGTAGAGCACGCGGGGATTCCTCGGTAATAATTTATAACCCTTGATGGGAACAAAGGAGAGATGAGCGAGGAGATCCTGATACTGAGCAAGGATGTGCTTCTGAGAGCTCTACTGAGGTACGAGCCGGGAATTTCCCTGATAAAGGGATCCATGATCGTGGTTCCGGCCGGAGTGCTGTCGGAGATAGAGGAGGACGCGTCTAAGGGGAATAGATTCAGTGTTGGGGCCCTAACCGAGATGGTGTGGCTGAGGGATCTAGAGAAGGAGGGATACGTAAGGGGCGTCATGGTTGAGGAGCACAAGGGCAGGGGACTGGATGCCTTGGCCGAGCTCTCGGAGAGGCTGAAGGGGAAAGTGGTCACGGGAGACAGGGTCATAACCCTTGCCCTGAGGGCTAGGGGGGTGGAGGCCCAGTACATAGGACCGGAGTACGGTGAGTTCCGCCTATACAACTTCTTCGATCAGGATACGATGAGCGTTCACCTCAAGGAGGGGGCCCCGCCGATGGCCAAGAAGGGCAGACCTGGCGAGTTCAGGCTGATCAGGCTGTCAGACAGACCCATGGAGGAGTTCGAGGTCAGGACGATAGCCTACGAGATACTGGAGAGGGCTAAAACCGATCCAAATGCCTTCGTGGAGGTGAAGTACGGCGATGCCTACGTCGTACAGATCGAGGATCTGAGGATCCTCGTGGCCTTCCCTCCATTCTCGGACGGTATAGAGATAACAGCCGTGAGGCCTTTGGTGAGGGTTACCCTCGATGACTACAGGCTCAGTGACAAACTGAAGAGGAGGCTCAGGGAGAGAGCGGAGGGGATAATAATAGCTGGTCCACCGGGGGCAGGCAAGACGACCTTTGCCAGCGCCTTGGCGAACTTCTACAAGGACAGGGGCAGGGTGGTCAAGACCCTCGAATCCCCTAGGGACCTTCAGGTGGGACCGGAGGTGACGCAGTACGGAAGGCTGGCCGGGTCCTTCGAGAACACGGCTGACCTGCTCCTCCTCGTCAGACCGGATTACGTCATCTTCGACGAGATGAGGAAGACGCAGGACTTCAAGATATTCGTGGACATGAGGCTCGCGGGGATCGGGATGGTGGGCGTCGTTCACTGTGGCTTCCCGATAGAGGCCATCCAGAGATTCATAGGACGTGTTGACTTGGGTGTCCTTCCCCATGTGGTAGATACGGTGATCTTCATAAAGGACGGAAAGGTTGAGAAGGTCTATAGCTTGAAGATAACAGTTAAGATGCCCACTGGCATGAAGGACGCCACCCTGGCTAGGCCGGTGGTCTTGGTAAGGGACTTCGAGACCGACACGGTCGAGTACGAGATATACACGTTCGGTGACGAGGTGGTCGTAATGCCAATAAGGGGAAGAGGAAGGACCGGAGGGAAGGAGCAGGACCTAGAGGTCCCCATAAGGTACAGGATCAGGAAGAGGAAGCACACCATAATACTTGATCTGGGGCCGGAGCTAGCGGAGAGAGAGGTGACCCTGTACTCAGGGGAGAGGGAGATCGCCACCCTCACCACTGATTCCAAAGGGAAGATAACCTTGGCTAGGAGCAGCCCCGTGGGCAGGAAGATAATAGATGCGGCAAAGTCGGACACCCTGAGGGTGGTGCCTAGGGAGGAGGAATAAAGCCAACGCGGCCGGCCTTTGGTTGGTCCGACCGACTACTTAGCTACTCCAATCTCCCTGACCCTCCCCTCCATATCTATCTCCTGCAGGAACTCCAAGACGGAGGGGGGGACAAGCTCCTTCCATGAAGGATCTCCCTTGAGCATGAGTTCCCTTATCTTAGTGGCTGCGTAGAGATCCCTCCTGAGGAAGGGAATGTTCTCAACTGGAAGTCCGACCCTCGAGAGGTCCTCTTTAGTCTCAGGATCGTTGGAGAATGCTACATCCACCCTAGGAACCCTATCAAGGACTAGAAGCCCCCAGTCCTCCTCCGGTGATTCTGTGTCTGGGACTGAAGAGAGCATTATGTCCGCTAGGGGGAAGCCCTCCCTTCTGAGGGCCCTGACCAACATCTCCATCCTTTCATCGACTGAAAGCGGATTTCGAGGAACGCAGCAGAACTGGGAGCTTCCAATGGCCACGACCAACTCCTCGGCCTTGGACAGGGCGTACCTGAAGACATGAAGGTGGCCGTAATGCAGTGGCTGGAATCTACCCACCACAAGTGCCCTTCTCCTCCTCTTCATCGGGAACACCTTCCTGAGGGTCAGAGAGGTGCCTTCCGGTCACCGCTCCCCGGAGTAACTCCTCTTCATCCCCCCAGTTGGGAGGGAAGAGTAATGAAAAATTTTAGGCTTTCCCGTCCTCCTCCAAGCCCAGGAGCCTCGTGACCTCATTGATCACATTTTCCTCGGGCACATCTTCCTCTATCAGCTGGTACTTGTCGTAACCCTCCTTCCTGTTCTCCAACTCTTTCCCGACCAAGATGAGGGCTCGCCTCCTCGGGTGCATCTCCACCTCGACCACAGCCCTAGCAACGTTCTCCATCGTGGCCTCTTGGAAGACGATGAGGGAACCATCCCCCAGCTCGAAGATAGTTCTCATATGTTCATGTCCCTTGGGGACGGCCATCAGAACCCTCGAGATGTCCCTGTTTCTCACAACCAAGAAAAAGCTTCTGGTCAGCTCCTCGATCAACTCCTTAGTAGTGCGTGTGAGTGGCAGATCTCCCGCCCTGTCCAACGGAATCCACCTAACCTCCTTAGCATCGTCCCCTGGTCTGATCCTCCCGCCCGCCTCCCTGCAGAGGAAATCCACCAGCACATAATGGTACCTGATTCGTCCGTCTTCGTCCCTCTCCACCACTTCGGCCACGTGGATTGGTCGCACAACCTCGACATCGAGTCCCGTCTCCTCCCTTATCTCCCTCCTGATGGCCTTCTCCAAGGTCTCTCCAGGTTCAACCAGGCCGCCTGGCACAGACCAGAGCCCCTTGCCCGGTTCGTTCTTCCTCTTGATCAGTAGGATCTTCCCGTCCTTCAAGAGAATGCCGCCAACTCCCACCAAGGGGACCTCCGGATACTCACGCCTCGTACCTCTCACCCAGCGGTGATGTATACATGGCCAGCACCTTAAGGGAAGCTCCTATGGCAGTGGCGAACTGTGGGTTCTCAGGCACCACAGCTTTGCCTCCAAAGAGGTTGAAGGGCTTCAAGACCGCCTTCACCAGCAGATCATGGGTCATGAGCCCACCCACTAGCACGACCCTCTCGTCCAAGCCTACCGACTTGGCGGCGAACAGGCCGACGGTTCCTATAACCTGCCCCACCATGTTCACCAGCCCCGCGGCTATGTCCTCCGGCCTCACATCATCACCTACCTTACCAAAGTTGGATGCCGTAACATCGGGATCAAGCCTACCGACAGGCCCTCCCACTATGTCACCGACGGTCAGATCCACATTTCTAGGATCACCCTTCTTGGCCATTTCCATCAGGGAGGATATGGACGTCCTCCTGAGCAACAGTCGCCCGAGTCCCAAGAGGGTCCCGGCACCGACAGCCGTCCCGCCTAGGTGCCTCACCCGACATCTCTCGCTGTCGATTCTGACCTCCACCACAGCTGTACCCGTGCCAGCGCTAACGACTACGCATTCAGTGGATCCGGCTAGATAAGCCCCACCCCTGCCCACGGCCTCTATCTCATCTACCTTCCTTACCGGTAACCCCAAAATCCTGTCCGGGAGGGGCTTGGTTCTCCCTCCGCTAAGGGCTACGGCTTCCACGTCATTGAGGCCTATTCCTCCCTCCGTGAGCAGCTTGCCTATGGCGCCGGCCGCCGCGGCCAATGGATCCGATGCCACCACAACAGTCTTGGCGATTATCCCCGACTCGGATACCAGCACACCCTTGGTGGTAGTACCCCCCATGTCAAGGCCTATTATCATCATCCCCATGATCACCTCCCAGAGGACTTCCTCACTGCCGATACCACTGGGGGAACCACGAACAGGGCGAAGGGCAGCTCCCAAGCAAAGGTAAGGAGCGATATGGAGAGAGCCGCAGTGATCGATAGAGGAGTCACCCTCTCTTGGAAGGGGAGCGGGAATGCCTGGCTCCAAGCTAGGAGCCCGAAGCCTATTATGAGATGTCCCACTAGGAGGCCGAGGATGGAGGCGGGTACGTACCTCCTCACCGAATACCTGTCGCCCCCTGCCAGCGTGCCGATCAGGTAGAAGCCCACGAAGTTGGAGGGAACCCCGACCGTCAGACTGAGGAGCGCGTTCCCGTGGGTCACCATGTCCGATAGAAATATGCCTATCGCGGCCGACAGTCCCCCCACCATCCCGCCGTAGAGACAGGCGAACGTGGCGGGAACCACAACTGCTGGCCAGAACCTGACTCCGTAAAAGTTGACGCCCAACCAGCTCAGGTATCCGACAATGGCGTAGAGCGCTCCTCCCATGGCCGATAGAGTGAGCTCTCTCGCCCTCATTTTTCGATCGCAGCATTATACAATTGCAAAATAAAAACATCAGTGGAGCATCTTGAGCTGCGGAAGGATCTCCCGCTCCCTGATCTCGATAATCGCGTACCTACCGATCATCATCGGTCCTGGATTTACCAGAACGGTTCTTCCCAGATGATCGATTCCCGGAGACTCGTGTATGTGCCCGCAAACGCAGAGGATGGGCTGTCTTTCCTCCAAGTATCTCCTCACCCCATCAGATCCTACGTGGGCTCCGGTCCTTATCACATCTAGCTTGGTGCCCTTAGGTGGTGGATGGGAGACCAGCACATCCACATCACCTAGCCTCGACAGGATGGCCTCTATCTCCCCCTCGCTGAGCTCTATGGGCGTGTTGAACGGAGATAGGTTGCCCCCTCCGAGACCGCCGAATCTGAACTCCCTAGATATGACCCTACCATGGAGGTTCTCACAGCCCTCCATCTCCTTCACTCCTAGGAGTTCCGGTGAGTCCATGTTCCCTGGCACGAACAGGACCGGTCCGAAAGACCTCGCCGTTCTTAGCACCTCCCTGGCCCGGGAAACCGGGCCATTGGACAGATCTCCGGCCAGCACGATCAGATCAAACCGCTCACTTTCCAGCGCGGACTTTAACTTGACGACGGATCCATGTATGTCGGAGGCTAGGAAGAGCCTCATGCGCATCCGGCCGATTCGAGGATTTAAGGCTGAGGGAGGGCCCCATGGGCCGGACCGTGATCAGGATAACTAGGGAGATGGGGGTGCCCCTGATGGGCTCGGTCGCCTTCGGCCTGATAGACAGGGGCACCAACCTCATCCAAGTCAGGCCGACCTCCACCTGCGCCTTCTCCTGCATCTTCTGCTCCACCGATGCGGGTCCCCGGTCCCGCACGAGGCAGACCGAGTACGTGGTGGATCTCGAGTACCTGATGGAATGGTTCACTTGGGTGATCGGGGAGAAGGACGTGAGTGATGCGGAGGCTCACATCGATACGGTGGGGGATCCCTTCACATATCCCCAAGTAGTTGAGCTCGTGAGGAAGCTAAGGGAGCTGGCGGAGGTCCGGGTCATATCATCCCAGACTCACGGGCCCCTTCTAACGGAGGACCTAATCTCAAGGTTGGAAAGGGCCGGAATGGACAGGATAAACCTGAGCATAGACTCGCTGAACGAGGAAAAGGCCCGATACATCTCGGGCTCCCCGTGGCTCAGACTAAACCGAGTGCTGAGGGCTGCGGAACTGATAGCCGCGAGCTCGATGGACCTGCTGATTGCTCCGGTGTGGGTTCCCGGGGTCAACGATGAGGACATGCCTCAGCTAATAGAGTTCGCTCTCAGGATAGGCGCCGGGAAGAAGTGGCCCCCCTTGGGAATACAGAAGTACGAGGCCTATAGGGGAGGCAGGAGGCCGAAGGGCATCAGACCCATGAGTTGGTCCAAATTCTACACCAGACTGAGGGAATGGGAGGAGGAATACGGGGTCAAGCTAGTGCTTAGGCCGGAGGACTTCGGGATAAGGAAGGCGAGGAGGGTACGGAAGCCAATGAGGAAGGGCCAGGTGATCACCGCCAAGGTTGTGAGTCCCGGCTGGAGGAGGGGAGAGGTGCTAGGTCAGGCCAGGGGCAGGGTTGTGACGATATTGGATGCCCCTCCCGTCCCTCTAGGATCTGAACTTAGGGTTAGAATAATAAGGGACAGGGATAACGTGTACTACGCCAGATTCCTCGCCTCCTGACGTGTGAGTCGCGCTGATCGTCACACTTATGATAGTGGCTCGTGCCCCTGCAGGGGATCGTATAGATGGAGATTTCCCTCTCTAAGGGAGAGATCGAACTGCTCATCGAGCTCCACTCAAGGGGAGGAAGAGCGAGGCTCGACGATCTGGGCGTGGACAAGAGCAGGGCGGCTGCGTGGGCCAACTTGCTTCGGGAAAAGGGACTTGTTGATGTGAGAGAGACGAAGAGGAGGTATGTGATACTATCTGACAGAGCGCGAAGGCACCTCAAAGAGGGACTACCAGAGGAAAAGCTCATTCGAGCTCTCAATCGGATGGGGGGCAGGGCCAAACTGAGCGATCTGCGCGGCTCCCTGCCCGAGGAGGAGCTCAACGTCGCGCTGGGTGAGGGCAGGAGGAAGGGAATCATAAGGTTGGAGAGATCCGATGAGGGAACTTACGCGATCCTCATCGGGAAGGAGGTGCCTGAAAGGGCCATTCTCGAGAGGATCTCCTCATCTCCTGTTCCCGAATCCGAGATGGATCCCTCCATCCTGAGGGATCTTAAGAGGAGGGGGCTGGTCGAGCTGGTCGAGAGGACCGAGGTCGAGCTGGAGCTCACCGACCTCGGGAGGAAGGCCGCGGAAGGGAGCATAAAGGTTGTGGAGGAGGTGGGGAAGCTCACCAGGGATCTGATACTGACTGGGGAGTGGAAGAGGAGGAGGTTGAAGGCTTATGACGTGAGCGCCAGTCCGCCGGTAACCTATCCAGGCAAGCCCCATCCCTACGTCCAATTCTTGGAGGAGGTCAGGGAGATCCTGATAGGTATGGGGTTCGCCGAGGTTAAGAGTCCCATAGTGGAGGCCGAGTTCTGGAACTTCGATGTCCTCTTCCAGGCGCAGGACCACCCCGCTAGGGAGGTTCACGACTCCTACCAAGTGGCCTATCCCTCGCGGGGGGCCGACCTGTCTAGGCACTCAGACTTGGTGGAGAGGGTCAGGCAGACCCACGAGCACGGATGGAAAACCGGATCGAGGGGATGGGGATACGAATGGAGCTTCGACATAGCCAGGAGGCTTATCCTGAGGTCTCAGACCACCGCGGCCTCCGCCCGTTCTTTGGCATCGGGACTGAAGGTGCCCAGCAAGATATTCGCCATAGACAAGGTCTTCAGACCAGAGACACCGGACAGAACCCATGCCATAGAGTTCCACCAGTGTGAGGGCGTGGTGCTGGCTGAGAATATGAACGTGAGGCACCTTATGGGCTTCTTGGCTGAGTTCGCCAAGCAGCTGGGATTCAGGGAGGTGAGGTTCAAACCAGCCTACTTTCCATTCACCGAGCCCAGCGTGGAGGCATACGTCAAGCACGAATCCCTGGGCTGGATAGAGATAGCTGGCTCGGGCCTCTTCAGGCCCGAGATGCTGATCCCGATGGGCTACGATTATCCTAAGGTCCAGGCCTTGGCCTGGGGGATAGGGATAGGCAGGTTGGCGATGATAAGGCTGGGACTGGATGACATAAGGGAGCTTCACTCGCAGAATCTGGAGTACCTCAGGAGGGCCAAGCTGGTGTGGTGAGAGCATGCCGATCGTGACCGTCAGCATGAAGGAATTCTTCAGACTCCTCGGAGAGGAGCTCAGCGAGGACGAGCTCTCCTCCCTTTTGGAGTACACCAAGGTGAACTTGGAATCGTACGATCCTGACGAGGGGGAGATGGAGTTCGAGATCACTGCTGACAGGATGGATCTGGTCGCCATGGAGGGGCTGATCCGGCTGATCAAGGGACTGACCGAGAGAGAGCTGGGGCTGCCCCGCTATCCCATGGAGAGGAGGGCCTTCCAAGTCAGGGTGACAGAGAGGGTCTCCAAGGTGAGGCCCTACGTCGTGGCCGCTGTGGTCAGGGGAGTGGATCTGACGACCGAGGAATCCCTCATATCCCTAATCGAGGCCCAAGAGAAGATCCACGACACCTTGGGAAGGAAGAGGAGGAGGGTATCCATAGGGCTCCACGACTTCTCGAAGATAGTCCCTCCCATAACTTACGACGCCAGGCCCGCCGATGAGGTTTCCTTCGTTCCACTGGGCGAGTACGCCGAGATGACCGCTCGCGAGGTACTTGAGCAGACGGACAAGGGGAGGGAGTACGCCCACCTCATAGAGAACCCCGGGAATTTGGTCCCCCTAATCTTGGACGCTAGGGGGGAGATCCTGAGCCTGCCGCCCATCATAAACTCGGAACTCACGAGACTGACCCCCGGGGTGAGGGACCTCTTCATAGACGTGACGGGAACTGATCTGAGGGCCATCTCCTACACGCTCGAGATAATAACCTCGGCTCTGGGTGAGAGGGGAGGCAGGATCCACACGCTGGAGGTGGTATATCCCGACAGAACCATTGAGACGCCCAAGCCTGAGCCTGACCAGCTCGTGGTGAGCGGAGACTTCGTCAGGAGGATGGTAGGTGCCCCACTAGATCCGGATGAGATGATACACCAGCTCAGGAGGGCAAGGCTCGACGCGTCGGCGGAGGGGGAGCTGCTCAGGGTACTAATTCCCGGGTTCAGAGCGGACTTCCTGCACCCGGTGGATGTGGCCGAGGAGGTGGCCACCACGTACGGCCTCAACAACCTAGGTTATGAGCTCCCACTCAACGTCATGACCGTGGGCAGGAGGCATCCCAGGGAGAAGGTCTCCTCGCTTGTCAGGACGCTCATGATAGGGCTGGGATATCAGGAGGTGCTGAACTACGTGATGACCAGCAAGTCCTTTCTCTTCGCGTCAGTGGGCAGGAGGGAGAGGCCCGTGGTGGAGGTGGCCAATCCCGTCTCCGAGAACTACAGCGTTCTCAGGGACAGCCTTATACCGGGGCTCCTCCACTTCCTTTCTGCCAACACCCACGCCAAGTACCCGCAGAGGGTGTTCGAGGTGGGCGATGTCGTGGTGGTCGACGAGACCGAGGAAACTAGGGCGAGGGACGAGAGGAGGGTGGCCGCCGCCTACGCGGATTACTCGGTGGGGTTCGAGGACATATACTCTCACCTCAAGGCTCTGACCGACAACTCGGGCATGGAGGTATCCCTGAGCCCCCACAGCGAGGGGCCCTTCTTGGATGGGAGATGCGCGAGAGTAGCCATAGATGGTCAGGACTCCGGCGTCATGGGGGAGGTCAATCCTGATGTCCTCCTCAGGCTGGGAATCACGGTACCCGTGGCCATGTTCGAGATCAGGCTGCCGATAAAGGAGGGATAGGTGGCCAGGCCGGGCCTGGGGGGGAAGAGGCGAGGCGGGTAACCGCCTCACCACCACCTAGTTATCACCACCTTCTTATCCGTGAAGAAGTCTATAGCATCCATCTGTCCGTGGAGAGTTCCGAAGAACGAGAGCTTCCTCCCCCCGAACGGGAAGTATCCCAGCGGAGCCGCCACTCCTATGTTTATTCCCACATTCCCGGCGTTGACCCTGAGGGCGTACTCCCTAGCGTACTTGCCGGACTCGGTGAATATGCTGGCTGCGTTTCCGTAGGGGGCCAGGTTGTTGGAGAGATCCACTGCCTCGTCGAAGTCCTCAGCCCTTATAATTATGGCAACGGGTCCGAATATCTCCTCCCTAGTTATGATCATTCCCTCCCTGGCCTCGGTGAACACCGATGGACCGAGGAAGAACCCGTTGGGGTACTCCTCAGACTTGAATCCCCTCCCATCGAGGATCAGCTTAGCGCCCTCCTCCAGTCCCTTTTCTATGTAGTGAAGGACCCTCTCCTTGCCCTTCTTGCTCGCCATGGGGCCCATGTCTACGGACTCGTCCAGACCGTATCCCACCTTTATCTTCTTGGCCCCCTCGACGAACGCGTTGAGGAACCTGTCGTAGATATCGCCCACGACGATTATGTTGGCGGCTGCCAGGCATCTCTGACCGGCCATGTTGTAGACTGAGCCGAGCAGGTTGCTGACAGTCCTCTCGAAGTTAGCGTCGGGCATCACCACCTCCGGGTTCTTGGCGCCTCCCTGAGCCAGAACCCTCTTCCCGGCCTTAGAGGCCGTCTCGTATATTATCTTAGCGACGGGCGTCGACCCCACGAAGGTTACACCGGCCACGTCCTTGTGCGTTATGAGGGAGTGCACCGTATCCTTTGCTCCGTTAACAAGGTTAACTACCCCGGGCGGGAGGCCCACCTCCTCGTGGATGACCTTCATGACCCAGTACATGGGCGCCGGATCGAGCTCCGATGGCTTGAGCACCACCGTGTTCCCAGTCGCTATAGCGTAGGGGAGGAACCAGAATGGGATCATGACTGGGAAGTTCATGGGCGTTACTATGGCGAAGACACCCAAGGGTTCCCTTATGTACTCCTCATCTATGTTGCTGGTTACCCTGATCATCTTCTTCCCGAGCGTTATGGTCGGCATCCCGAGAGCGGCATCCACATTCTCCAGCGCTCTCCTGATCTCTCCCCTCGCCTCCCTTATGGTCTTGCCCATATTCTGGGATATTATTCTGGCTATCTCCTCCTTGTGCCTCTCCACGGCGAGCTTAAGCTTGACCAAGTACTGTATCCTCTCCGTTACTGGGAGCTGACTCCACTCCTCGAAGGCCCTCGCTGCGGCCTGGACGGCCTGATCAACACCCTCCTTGGTGGTGAGGGGGGTTTTGGCTATGATCTCCCCCTTGGCCGGGTTGTAGGAGTCCAGGTAGCCATCAGCCGGGGCCTCAACGAAATTCCCATCAACATAGTTGGGGATAACACCGTAGTCCTTCCTAACCTCCTCAAGAATGGCCATACTCAACTCACCTCCTTGAGGCTATCCTCCAAGGCCTGGAGGGCCCCATCTATGTGCTCGTAGGTTACGGTTAACGGAGGCTGGAGCCTGAGCACGGAGCCCACCGCCCCACCTACCCCTATCAGGTACCCCTTCTCCCTCATGAGCTGCCTCACCCTCTTGGCTTCGCTTACAGCCGGCTCCTTGTTCTCCCTGTTCCTCACCAGCTCCACCCCTATCATGAGTCCCCTTCCTCTGACATCTCCGATGAGCCTCACCTCGCTCATCATGTCCTTGAGAGCTTTCATGATGTAATTACCCTTCTCCTCAGCCTGCCTGGGCAGGTCCTGCTCCTGCATGAATTCTATGTTGGCGAGGGCAGCTGCGGCGGAGACCGGATTCCCTCCGAAGGTGGAGAGATGGTCTCCAGGTTCGAAGGAGTCGGCCACCTCAGCCCTGGTCGTGCAGGCTGCTATCGGGAATCCGTCCGCGATTCCCTTGGCCATTGTGACTATGTCCGGCTCTATGTCCAGGTGATCGATCCCGAACATCCTGCCAGTCCTGCCGAAACCCGTCTGGACCTCGTCATCTATGAGCAGAATGTCCCTCTCGTCCAGTATCTCCCTGACTATCCTCGCGTACTCCTTGGGTATGGGTATTATTCCCCCCTCCCCTTGGAGGGGCTCCATAATGAGGGCGGCGACGTCGTTGCTGGTGGTGTATTCTATCACGTTGTTGAGGTACCGGGCGCACTCGAAGTCGCAGTCAGGGTACTGCTTGCCGAAGGGGCACCTGTAACAGTAGGGGCTCGGGGTGAAGGAGACGGCTGGCATGTACGGCCCCATGTCAAACCTCTTCCTCTTCCACTGGCCCGTTATGCTGAGCGTTCCGATGGTCCTGCCGTGGAATGAGTGAGTGAGGGCTATGAGCTCATGCCTCTTTGTGAATTTCCTGGAGACCTTCATGGCGCATTCTATCGCCTCGGCCCCGCTATTTGAGAAGAACGTCTTCTGCATCCTCCTACCGGGCACTATCTCGGCGAGCTTCTTGGCCAGCCTGATGGTGGGGGGTATGTGATACACATAGGTACAGGCGTGGACGAGCTTCTTGGCCTGCTCGATCGCCGCATTGACTACCTTCTCATTCCCATGGCCCGCGTTCACCACGGCTATTCCGGCGAAGAAGTCCACGTACTTCCTCCCGTCCAGATCTATAATGACGTCGTTCTCGGCCCTGTCTACAACTACTGGCTCCAACCTCCCCACGATGGAGGTGACCAGATATTCCTCGGCCATCCGAATGAGGTCTTCCCTCTCTCCCATAACCAATACCTAATAATGGACAAGGGGTCTTCTTAATAATCGTTGGGGGTCCTCCTGACCCCCGAGACCGAGATACGCCCCCTAATTAATCATTTGATGAAATAAAAACGTGAGGTCCCCCCTAACGTAATCAATATCATTAAGCGTCTTAGTTATGACCTGATACAAAGACGATCGTAGCGGAGCTAAATGAAAAATATGCTGAGTAATAACTCAGGAGCCGCTCACTGGATCCTCAGGAATTCGGACAGGAGGGCCCCTCCCCAGGCCACATCCCTCAGGCTGATGACTTCCACCGGGCTGTGCATGCTCCTGAGTGGGATCGAAAGCAAACCCGTCTTGACACCGCCCTTGGCCACCTGGATGGCCCACGTGTCCGTTCCATATCCCCTGAAATCCGGCTCTACTTGGTAAGGAACTCCGGCCTCCTTCGCCGCCCTCTCGAGCGATTCGACAACCTCCCAATGGTAGATGGGTCCCTTGCTTATAGCGGGTCCCTTCCCCGTCTTTAAGATGAACTCAGCGGGCATCAGGGGCTGCTTAGCGAACGTGACATCTATGGCCACAGCCACATCGGGTCTTATTTTGTAGGCCATCATTTCTGCCCCTCTGAGGCCTATCTCCTCCTGTATGGTAGCGACGAAGTGAACCTCTGCGTCGATCTTATCCCTAGACTCCCAAGTAAGCCTGAGGGCCTCCATCATGGTGGCAACCCCGGCTGCGTCATCCAGTCCCGGGGATGAAAAGTAATCTCCGAGCAGGCTAATGGGCTCGTAATCAGGCACACCGTAAATACCTGGCTTTATGCCAGCCTTCTCAGCCTCTTCCCTGCTCTCAGCGCCGATATCAATGACCAGATCCCTGATCTCGATCTTCTTTTCGGCCAGATCTTTGTAGGTCCTGAAAACGTGCGGCGGAAGGGTGCTGATAACGCCCCTAACCTCTCCTTCAGGGGTCAAGATCTTGACCCTCATACCATAGAGCACCTTGGCGTCCCATCCGACCCCCTCGAACCTAACGAACCCTTCTTCAGTCATATCCTTGACTATTATCCCTATCTGGTCGATGTGGGCCGCGAGCATAACTACGGGCTTTCCACCCGGATTGATTATGGCCTCCGAGTTCCCCCATACGTCCACCTTGAACACATCCGAGAAAGGAGACATGAGCTCCCTGAGCAGGGGAATAACGTTTCTCTCGGTTCCGGTCACCCTAGGAGTGGATGTCAACCTCAGGAGGTCATTCCTCACTTTCTCCACATCAGGATCCAAGCTACCACCAAGTGGAAGGTCCTTTATTAAAGAAAAAGGGTACTTGGTGAGGATCATGTCCCCGAGAATAGAGGACATTAGGGCTAGGCAGATTCTAGATTCCAGGGGGAATCCGACGATTGAGGTGCTGGTGAAGCTCGAGAATGGGTCAATCGGTAGATTTTCCGTTCCGAGCGGGGCATCCAAGGGAGAGAAGGAGGCGCTCGAGCTCAGGGATGGAGGGAAAAGGCTTCGCGGGAAGGGGGTGCTCAGGGCGGTCAGGAATGTGAACGAGATTATAAGGCCCGCCCTGGTGGGCATGGACGCCGCATCTCAGCTGGGAATAGATTCGACCATGATCGAGCTCGATGGCACATCGAACAAGAGCAGGTTGGGGGCCAACTCCATACTTGGGGTGTCCATCGCTGTTGCGAAGGCGGCCTCGCGGAGCTTCGGCCTCCCCCTCTATCGCTACATAGGAGGGGTGAGCGCAAGGACTCTGCCCGTTCCCTTCATGAACGTGATCAACGGTGGAGTTCACGCGGGAAACGAGCTGGCGATTCAGGAGTTCATGATAGTTCCAGCTAGGTTTCCCCGCTTCAGGGATGCTCTGCTGGCTGGGGTGGAGGTGTACATGGAGCTCAGAGACATACTCATGGGGAAGTACGGCAGGTCGGCTGTCAACGTGGGTGATGAGGGGGGCTTCGCGCCGCCCATGTCCAAGACACATGAGGCGCTAGACGCCTTGGTTGAGGCCATCGAACGGACCGGATACTCCGGGCGGGTGCTGCTCGCTCTCGACTGCGCGGCCAACGAGTTCTACTCGAACGGGTCCTACAGGATAGACGGGTCTCAGCTCTCCCCCTCGGATCTGATGGAGTTCTACGAGGAGCTGATTGACAGGTACCCCATAATAAGCATAGAGGATCCCTTCATGGACGACGATTGGGAGTCCCTATCGGAATTCACTAGGAGGGTGGGAGGTAGGATCCAAGTTGTGGGGGACGATTACTTCGCCACCAACCCCTCTATCCTCAGGATCGGTATAGAGAGGGGAGCGGCGAACGCCCTCCTGCTGAAGGTGAACCAGATAGGTACCCTGAGTGAGGCCATCGAGGCCGCCAGGATGGCTTTCCACAGCGGTTACTCGGTGATGGTGAGCCACCGATCTGGAGAGACGACCGACTCGTTCATCGCGGATCTTTCGGTGGCCCTCAACTCAGGGCAGATAAAGACAGGAGCACCTGCCAGGGGAGAGAGAGTGGCGAAGTACAATAGACTACTGGAGATAGAGGAGGAGTTGGGTCCTACTGCCCTTTTTCCAGGCCTTCCACGAGTAGCCTGACGAAGAACTCCTCCTTCCTTAACTCCCTCCATATCTCATTGAGGGCCCACTGCTCCAAGGACGATATCTCCTCCTCCGTCAGGATCCTCATCTTAGCCCTTCCCCTCAGCACGGGTGGAAGCCTCCGTCCTCTGAATGTGTCAGCTGCTAAAAGGGTAGCCTCGTGGTACTTCCTCCTTCTGTAAACATACCACCTGTCTTCCCTTATGAAGGGACCGCCCATGGTGGACCTTCCCAGCGAATACTTGATCAGGAACCTATCCTCCTCACTCACACCCACTGGTGGTCCCTGTCTCCTCTCCAGTGGTGGGAGCAGGAGATGGGGCACCTCGGCCGCCACCACTATGGTTGAGGATTCGTCAGTCCATCCAGCTGACCATATAGGGTCGAACCCGTACCTCTCAAGCTCTTCACCCAAGATTCTGCCCAGCTTCCTGGCTTGGGACCAGAGCAACTCCCTGCTGAGCCTGTCCGGTTCATCCAGTCCCGATAGCTCGACCACGACGAGATGAGTACCCCTTGACCTCAGCTCTTCCTCGACGGCCGAGGCCTTGATTCTCATCCTTCTGGGTCTGATGCCCCGCTCGAAGAATTCTAGCGAGGGATTGAGCAGGAAAGCCCTAGCTGCGACCCTGAATCTGTTGAACTGGGTGAGAGTGAGCGCCGCAGCCACATTCCTTCTGGGATCCACTGGATCCACCACCACAAGAGGTCCCTTGGGGAAGAGCATCGAGGCGTACTCTTCACCCAAATGGTCCTCCGGGTCTATGTAGACTGGGGGATTCCAGTTGACCGCTGCTCTCACCACCTCTAGGAATCCGCCGTAGTGTATGACTAGGACCTCACACAGGTACCCGCTGAATCCACCTACTCTCTCTTCTGCTCCGTAGGCATCGATGGACTTTAGGAAGGCCTTGAGAAGCCTCACCTCAGCCGGCGACTTCAACTTGGACATAACGTAGGAGTTGTGAAGGGGTGTCCTGTCTACGGAACTCTTTATCCGCTCACCCCTGCGTATCCTGTAGGCGGGCACTAGGTCTATATCGAACTTCCCTAGCTTAACCATCACGTAGGGATGCTCGGCATAATTCTGAACGTACTTACCGAAAGCTCTGATGGCTATCTCCCTTATGAGTTCACCTAGAACCTCCTTATCCCCGACCTCCTTGGGAAAGAGCACGAATATATCCAGCTCGTAGTTCCCCGGAAGCCACGTATCCCTCACGGCCGAGCCGACTGGCACGACGTCTGCGTCGTACCCGAGCTCATCTACAGCTCTCCTTACCCTGTCGATGGCCAGCTCCAGAGTCTCCTTAAGCTCTCTCCTCTCCTCTACGGAGGGTGTGACCAGCTCCCTTGCCTTCTCCAGTACCTCCTCTATGTCACTCGATGGTCGCGTGCCTTTTCGCAAGGTCCTCCTCACTCTTCCCCAGCAGCTCCACTAGCTCCGCTACCAAAGCGTCAAAGTAGATCATGGTGCTCAGCTCGAAAAGAGTTCCTAGGGGAGTGAGCGGCTCGTGGATTCCCAGTATCTGCCTGGTGAAGTAATCTCTGCTATTGTTCTTCGGAAGCACCCTACCCCCTATCTTCACGACAAGATCAGCTATCTTACCGAGGCTCGACTCGGGATAGCTAGTGACAGCCACCACATGAGCCCCAACCTTCTTGGCCACTTGGGCGGCTGAAAGAGGGTACTTCGTTTCACCCGAACCGCTGACGACGACCACCAGATCCCCCGGAGCCACCGAGGGTGTGACCGTCTCCCCTATAACGTAGACGTGGAATCCCACATGCATCAGTCTCATGGCGAAGGCCCTAGCGACGAGCCCGGATCTGCCAGCCCCAACGACGAATATCTTCCCCTCGCCCAGGGTTCGCAGCAAGGCCTTTATGAACTTCCGGGTAGATTCCTCATCTATGTCCGAGAGGTTCTCACTAATGACATCTAGCAACCTACCTATGGTCTCCCTGATGGGCGTGGCGTCATCCCCTCGAATCCCGCTCCCACATTATTTAACAAATTAACTGAAGAGAGCACGGTTATATTGTACGATCTCTCCAACGGTGCAGGACCGTAGATGGCGGATAATTCGGAAGAGGGGAGCAAGAGGCGTCCACCCCCGTTGATGGAGAGAATCATGGAGGGATTCGAGGAGCTCGCAGATACCATACGCATAATCTCTAGGATAAGCGGCATGGGCGAGGTTGCCAGGAGGTACGCGGTGACCAATTCTTTTGATAGCCTCCTGACCATGCTTGGAGTTCTGATGGGGAGCTTCGTGTCGGGACTTGAGAGACCATCGGTCATAGTGAGCACGGTCCTAGGAGGGGCTATAGCTATACTCATATCCGGGACTATGGGGACCTATCTGACTGAGAGAGCTGAGAGGACGTCCAGAATAAAGGAGCTGGAGGTAGCCGTACTCATGGATCTCGATGAGACTCTCGTCGGAAAGGCTGAGAGTCTCTCGGCCATCATGGTCGCGGCAGCCAGCGGGCTCGCACCTTTCCTAGTTATGATGTTGCTGACGGTCCCCTTTTACCTATCCATGGGAGGATTTCTATCGGTCGTTGAGGCCTACATAGTGTCATTCGTAGAGGTCCTCACGATCCTATTCATGCTTGGAGTCTTCCTAGGATCGCTCTCGGGGGAGAACAGACTGATATATGGTGCAATACTGGTGGGAATGGGAGTCCTTATAGTGATGGTGATGCTTTGGCTGGGGATAGGTGGGTAGCTCTCAGACTGGCATACTTGGGCTGGAATTATCACGGAGTGGTGAGACAGCCCGGCCTCTCCACCATCGAGGGCCTGCTGTCCACCGCCTTGGCGGAGCAAGGGATAGAGACCAGGCTCAGGTTCACCTCCAGAACCGATAGGGGAGTCTCCGCCGTTGACAATGTAGCCACCTACAGAGGTAAGATCCCAAATCTAAGCTGGCTAAACGCGTCGCTCCCAAAGGACGTGTCGGTCTGGGGAATCGCCGAATCAAATAGCAGGCCGCGGGCGCTTAGGAAGACATACGCCTACGTGATACCCTTCAGGCTCGATCCTGTCGAGCTTGCTGCCAGGCTGGACGAGGCATCTATCTCCCCCAACTTATGCAGGGAGGGAAAGGCGCCAAGGCCTGAGCATGAGGTGCTGCTCCGGGGGAGCTTCACTCACGTTCTAGTAAGCGGCAGCTCCTTCTGCTGGGAAATGGTGAGGAGGCTGGTGGGCATGGCCTTGGGGATGATCTTGAACAGGAAGATGGTGGTCGCGCCGCCCGAGGGGCTGTTACTGCTGAGGACGGAGCTGAGCATCCCTTGGGCCGAGGTTCAAACGGAAAACATGGAGCCCTTGCTAAAAGAGCTGGAAGGAGGAATGTGGAAATGGGGGCTGGGCCTGACCATGCGAGGTGTGATCAGCGAGCTCATCTCTTCAGGGCAACCACGGTCTTAGTCTCTGGGACGTACCACCTGACCTTGTCCCTGAACCACTTCCAGAACTTGGTGAAGGCATCCATGCTCTCCGTCTCCACCTGAATTATCCCGTTGTACTGGGTACCCCAGGCGTGATCGTACACCCCTATGAGCCTGATCTCAGGCGGCCATTCCTCCATAATGTCTTCCCACTGCCTCCTGGCCTTTTCCTCCTCCTCATCCGAGAGCTCCCTCAGCTTGTAGAAGATCAGCAGCACGTAAGTGGGCATGGTTATCACCTTCTCAAGGGGTTGTGGAACTTATATAAACTTCCTGACACCTCTTCCTCGCGAGGCAAAGGGAAGCCAGCATCCCGGCATGCATCCGGAGCACGAGATGTCGCATCCAGGTGTTGTCGCGCCCTCTAGGGCCCTCTCAAACTCCAGTCTCAGGAAGGCCGGGTCAATCCCCGTGTCCAAGTAGTCCCACCACGGGGTGTCCCTCTCGCCGTAGACTATTGAATCTAGATTCAATCCCATTTCCTCGGCTAGGGATCGGTAGGCGCCCCTGTTGTAGGGAGTACGACTGGCATTCCTGAGGAGCCTCGCTACCTCCATCCCGCCCACCGACATGAATGTCTGAATGTAGGCCCTGCCATAGTGCATCGCATTCGCTTGGCCCTTGAACCTCTTCATGAAAGCAGAAATCCTCCGCCTGACATCCTTCTCTCTCACCAGTGGAACCCTCTCAAAGGGAGTTCCGGCTTTGGGCACGAATATGCTCAGGGTGACCTTGGCGGGAATTCGATTAGCAACTAGGTTGGCGAGCCTCACCGATTCCTCAACATCCTCATCCGTCTCGGAGGGGAGTCCCGTCATGAAATAAAGCTTGATCCGCCTAATTCCGTAATCCCTGGCCTCCTCAGCTACCCTGAGGAACTCATCATTATCTATGGGCTTGTTGATCACACCCTTAAGCCTCTGGCTGCCGGTCTCAGGGGCGAGGGTCAGCATCCTCTCCCCGGCCTCCACTGCCAGTCTCACCAGTTCACCATCAACCTGATCGGCCCTGAGTGAGGGAAGGGAGACCCTTAGTCCGAGCTCGACGGCTCGCTGTAGCAGGTCCTTCACCAGCTTGGAGGACGCGGCATCGCTCCCTATGACGTAGATGCTCCTGAATCCCAGCTCGCTCGCCCTCTCCACGGATAGCTCGAGGTCCCTGGGGTCGGGATCGAGCCTGGGTCGCCAGTGCCAGCCAAGCAGGCAGAACCTGCACCCCCAGCCGCACCCCCTGGCCACCTCGATCAGGTACTGGTTCACGGGTTCCCTCCCCTTGAGGACGCGTATCTGGTCCATGAGGGGGGACAGAGATCTCACCCTCATGAACCTAGCCCTATTGAGCCTGGATGGGATGAAGAAACCCTCGTCCTCGAATCCCTCAAAGGAGCGGTCCTCCAGCAGGTACCCGACGATCCTCGGAATGAGGAGCTCTCCATCTCCAATCCCTATGGCGTCTGCTAGGGAACTCACGGGCAGGGGGTTCGCGGAGACCGCGGGTCCCCCCACGATCACCGGCTTCCTCACTCCCTCCAGCATCCTGAAGAGCACCGGGTACTGCCCCTCGAAGTGAACCGTGGACACTACAACGTCGAAGTCCCTGATTGACCTGCCGCTCTCAATGGACCCCCTCAGGTCAGTCACGAACCTCTCAGCCATTACACCCTCTATGGAGTTGAGCGTGAAGTAGAGGATCTGGTGACCCAGCGAATTGATTGACGCTAGGTATGGTGCGGGGTAGACTAGCGCGACCCTCAGCTGATAGTCCCTCGGATCCCTGTTGTAAAACCCGCCCTCTTCCCTCAACACGCAGATCTCCCTAGTGGGCCGGGGGGGACTCGAACCCCCGACCTCCGCCTCGTAAGGGCGGCGTCATAGCCGCTAGACCACCGGCCCTGTAATGTGGCGCCGGGGGAGGGATTTGAACCCTCGCGGCCCGATGGGCCACTGGCTGTCCGCAGGAGGAGGCTTTAGCAGGCCAGCCCCCTACCAGGCTAGGGCACCCCGGCCCTTCCAGCCCAGCTCTCTCATGGCGAGGCGGATTTTTAAACTTCACCCGGCGGAGGTTATCTCCGAAACCCTGCTTGGGGAGAGTATCGAGAACACGGCTCCAGGGAGATGAGGTCCCAGCCTCGGAATGAGTCCTCTTGCCTGGGTTCCCGGTTTGCAGACTAGGGCGTGGGAGAGGAACGAGGTCCTGACGACGCTCACGTCCCTCCTGTGCCCGGTTCTGAGGAGGGCTCTCCTGATCTGCTTCGGAGTCGCCCTTACGATAAACAGCACCTCTCTCCTCCTGTTGACCCAACTCCTTATCAGCGCAACCTGCCGGGGGGAGAGAGACACGTACACGCCCTCATCATCCTTCCTGAACACCCTTACCTCCAGGGCGAGATTATCTACTAGACCGTAGACACTAGCTATCTTCCTAGCGGGGACCTTCTTACCCCTCGCCAACTGATTTCTCATCTCGAAGAGGGGGTAGAGAGCATCCTTGTCCTCCCTGAAAGCCCTGAAGTATAGACCGTAGCCGACCCGACCCACGTCCACCAAGAAGCCCCTGAAGATGCTGCCCACACCCACCTCCTGAATACTCGGCAGCCTGCCGTAGGTCTTGATTATCAGGTTCTCGGCCACCCCCTCATCGGGACCGCCCATCGATACCCTGACCCATCCATCCTCCACATCCAAGTCCAACTCAGGCACCTCCAGCCCCCTCATGTACCCGAGCATCTCCCAGCCGAGCTCCTCGAGCACTGAATCTTGGGGCAGGTCCGCCGGAATCCTCTCTTGGATTAGAAGTGTTCTAGTCAACTGGCCTCTCCTTCCAGCGATTCCAGCGCCTTATTTAATACGTCGAGCATCCTGTCTATCTCCTCGAGGATCTTGCCCCGGTCGACTGGCTCCAGCATGGCACCGCAGACTGGGCAGACCAGCCCGTCATCCATCCTAGTTATGACCTCATCGAAGCTGAGCCTTATATGAGTGGGATCCGCGGCGCACACGTAGTACTCACCCGAGGATTCCTCCTCCCTCCTCCGAAGTAGCATCTCCCTCGCCTCATTGAACTTTCTGGCTAGGAAGGACTTGGCCAGGTCCTTGTTTATCCTCCAGTAGGTGAGCCTGTTTCCCGACTCGTCCTCCTTCGTCCCTAGCTGCACGACGAGATTGGAGTCCTGCATCCTGTAGAGCAGCTGCCTCAACTCCGTGGGGGGGAGTTTTAGCTTTTCCTGCATCTCTCCTTCCTCCATCACCCCATCTCTGGCGAAATTTACCATCTTCCTAGCGAGGCTCAGGTCCCTAGCCACCACGGCGAGCGCTAGAACGATCAGATCCTCGTCGCTCATATCCTCCTGTCTCCCTCACCCAGTAAAGTTTATTACCGGCCTTATCGCACTAACTACTAGCCCCGGTAGCTCAGCCCGGTCAGAGCGGCCGCCTCGTAAGCGGCAGGTCGCGGGTTCGAATCCCGCCCGGGGCTCTCATTCAGAATGGGTTCAGACTCTCAAATAAGTTTTACTGAATCTCGTGAGGCTTGAGGAGAAATGGGGCCGCCGGGATTTGAACCCGGGACCTCCGGCTCCCGAGGCCGGCATCCTACCAAGCTAGACCACGGCCCCAGTTCCAGATGGACAGCACGGTAAAAAAGCTTTTTCTCAGCTCTCACCCTCCTCCTTCAGGACCTCCAAGAGGGCCTTCTTCAACTCAGCGTAAGTGTTCCTCAGGGCATCGCTGACCACCTTTGTGTTGCCAATCACCGGCATGAAGTTGGTGTCTCCGTTCCACCTCGGTACGATATGGATGTGCAAATGCCCCTCGAATCCTGCCCCGGCTGCCTTTCCTATGTTCGCCCCCACGTTGAAACCCTCAGGATTCATGGCTCTCCTCAGGGTAAGCATTGAGAGGCGTATAAGCCTCCACATGTCCTTAGCCTCATCCTCATTCAGGTCCTCTAAGCTCGCTACATGCCTGTAGGGAGCCACCATCAGGTGGCCCGGATTGTAGGGATACTTGTTGAGTATTATGAAGCAGTGATCCGACCTATACAAGATCAGGTTCTCCTCGTCTCGCCTCTCGGCTGGCAGTGTACAGAATATGCACTCCTTGCCCGCCTCGGTGGCCAGCAGCTTTATGTACGGCATCCTCCAGACTGCCCACAATCTCCTAAGGCTCAAGAAGCTCCCTCCGTGAGCCTCAAGATGGCCTCGGCCAGATCACCCTCAGCTTCTATAAGTGCCTTTCTAGCTGCCTCCCTGTCGACACCGGCCTGAGAGGCCACGAGCGCTATGTCCTCCTCACTGGGCTCATATCCGCTCCCTTGCTCCTCCTCCACGGAGGAGATGACCTCCACCCTTCCCATCACCTGATATATCTCCTCGCCACCGACCTTGGTGACGGACACCTGCGGATCCCTAATGCGCAGGGCGGTGCCATCTCTGAGCTTTATCATCACCTCCTCAGCATCCAGCGTCCGCACCTTCACTCCCATGGACCTGAGCATCTTCTCAAGGTCCTTCGGCCTGAACTTCCTCATCATGTGAGCTTCGAGTTCGAGTAAAAGTAAAGTTTACCTTGGGTGAGTTGTCCTTGGGAGCGGAGGATCTTGTCCGAGGAGGTTTACGTCTGCGAGATATGCGGCGGTACGTTCGTCGGTAAACCCGTGATAGTCGACTTGGATGGTTACAAGGCCATGGTTTGTCCGAGCTGCGCCAGGAAGATAATGAGAAAGAGGGAGAAGAAGGAACTTAGGGTCCAGCTCAAGGATACGCGGGCGGAAGCCCCGCTAAGAAGGGAAGCTCCTAGAAAGCAACCTAAAGGGGTTCCTGTCCCGGGCCAGAAGCAGAGGAAGAGAATGAACGTAGAGGAGATAGAGTACGTGGAGGGCTATGGCAACAGGATAAGGGAGGCTAGGGAGTCTCTGGGCCTGACGATAGAGCAGGTGGCGGCGGCCCTGAACATCAAGGCATCCCTGCTGAGGAACATAGAGGCCGAGAAGGTAATTCCACCCTACGAGGTGGCCAGATCGATCGAGAAGCTCCTCGAGATAACGATAATACAGAGGAATCCAGAGAGGAGTTCCTCCGCCCTTCCCGAGACGGCACCTCCTCCCTCGCTGAGATCCGTCACCTTGGGCGAGATAGTAGAGGTGAAGAAGAAGAGGAGGAAGAAGTAATGCCCACGAACCTGCCTCCCGAGGCCCAGGCCAAGTGGGAGGAGTACTCCAAGGCCAGAACCCCGGAGGAAAAGCTGCAGAAGCTGAGGGAGTTCTACTCCCTCATACCGAAGCACAAGGGAACGGAGAAGATGGAGAAATTCATAAAGAGAAGGATGGCAGAGCTCAGGGAGGAAATAGAGCGCAGGAGGACAAGCAAGAAGTCCAAGGGACCATCCTTAATGGTGGAGAAGAGAGGCGCCGCCCAGATGGTGCTGATAGGGTTCACCAACTCGGGCAGGAGCACCATACTCTCCACCCTCACCAACGCTAGGGTCGAGGTATCGCCCAATCCCTTCACCACCATCAGGCCCGTGGAGGGGATGATGGAGTTCAGGGGCACCCAGATACAGCTGGTAGAGGCGCCCCCCATCATACCCCAGGCCCAGGGCGGACTCACCAACCTCTCCATCGCCTTAGCCGGCAATGCCGACATCTTGGGCATAGTAGTGAGCTCATTGGATGACCCATTGAACCAGCTGGATGAGCTGGTCTCCTTCCTCGAGTCTAGGGGGATCGTGCTGGAGAGACCCCGGGGCAGGGTCAGGATCAGGAGGAGTAGGGCTGCCCCCACGATAATAATCGTGAACAAGGGGAGGATCCTAGACGGGAACGAGAGGGATGTGAAGAGGATCCTGAGATCCTACGGCATCGAGAGGGCTTGGGTGGAGATAGAGGGCAGGGTGACCCTCGACGATGTGGAGGAGGCCGTGTTCGGTGAGAAGAAGTACAAGCCCTTCATCATATTCCTGACCAAGGTCGATCTTATCCGGGAATGGTCCTCCCTCCTGAGCGAGGTGAAGTCCGAGTACGGAGACAGGGCCGTGGCGGTCATCCCCTTCCCCGAGGGAATGCCCAGCAGGGACGAGCTGGGAGAGATGATCCTAAGGGAGCTGGGTCTCATAAGGGTATTCACCAAGGCTAGGAATGAGAGGGAGCCATCTGACAGGGCTGTGATACTGGACAGGGGATCGACCGTCCTCGACCTAGCTAGGTTCATCCACAAGTCGTTCGAGGAGAGGTTCAGGTACGCCAAGGTGTGGTCCGCCAGGCTGCCGTACTCCCCCATGAAGGTGGGAGCCGACTTCGTGTTGGAGGATGGGGATGTGGTGGAGATAGTGGTCAGGTGAGGTCCTTGATTGACAGGGAGCAGGAGAAGAGGATAGTTGCCAGGAGGGCCCTCGAGCTGGTCGAGGGCATAGAGCTTCTAGGCCTTGGATCCGGAACCACGGTTGCGACCTTCGTCGAGGAGCTGGCGAGGAGCGGGCTGGAGCGCGGGCTCACGGTCATACCATCGTCCAGCCAGATAGAGGAAGAGGCCAGGAGGCACGGGTTGAAGATCGCGGATCCGGGTCAGCGGAGGCCCGAGCTCACCATAGATGGGGCGGACGAGGTGGATCCGGAACTGAACCTGCTGAAGGGGGGAGGTGGGGCCTTGGTCAGGGAGAAGATACTGGCGGCGAACAGCGACTACTACGTCATCATAGCGGATCAGTCCAAGGTGGTCGCGAGACTCTGCTCTCGGAGGCCCCTTCCTGTGGAGATACTTCCCTACGGCCATGAATGGACCAGGGAACTGATAGAGGGCTCGCTTAACTCCAGATCGGTCCTTCGAATGTCGGGTGATCGCATATTCACATCCGATAATGGGAACTACATACTGGACGTGGAGTGCCAGCCTTTAGACGACCCCGAATCCGTCGAGAAGGCCCTGAAGCTGTATCCCGGCGTGGTTGAGGTGGGCATATTCACCGGGCTGGCTGACGAGGTCTTGGTGGCCTTCGGGGAGGAGGTCAGGAGGTTCGTGAGTTGAGACCACCTTTTTATTTCGCCTCCGGAACCGGATGATGGGCGGTGGGGTAGGGCCGGGGGAGTAGCCGCCCCCTGAACCGGAAGGCTAATGCCGGGGCCAGTAACCCCCGGGGGCGGTAGCGGGTGGGAGATTCCCCTCGCTCCCTCGGACCGATGATCCTCGGCGCTGGCGGGCCGCCGGTGGGGCATCCTCGTCCGGAGGGACGGGGTGAGCCCCTCTGCCACCGAACCGGGCCAGGCCCGGAAGGGAGCAGCCCTAAGGTGGACGGTCGGCGCTGCCAGTGGGCTGGGGTGAGTGTCCGAGGGAGAATGAGGGGGGCTCCCGAACCCGCTATCCACCTCGGGGGAGCCCACCGCCCGAAATAAAATTAGGATCAGATGAGCTGGACCTCGGATCCGTCCTCCTTGATCTCGTATATGTGTATTATGTTCACGGGGCAGGCCTGGGCCGCCTCCATGTTGCACCCGAGGTCGTCGAGCTCGGTCTTGATTGGGCTGGCTAGCCCGTCATCCGCTATTATCCAGTTGTCGGGACAAAGAGAGGCGCACACCCCATCGGCTATGCAGGACTCCCTATCATGGACTATCTTGTACTTAGCCATACCTAGACACCCCCTAAGGGCGTGGTAAGAGGGGGGAGATCCTATTTAACCTTTTTATGGAAGGTTAAGTTGATCCTTTGGTCATGAGTGGGGATTATCAAATCATCTATCCCTTGAAAATTACTCACATTCTCCATTCTTCAAAAATTTATCGTATCTATTCTTAAAATTATGGACGCATTCTTGTAAGAAGGATATCAAGCTGGAGATCCTGAATGCAGTCTCATCTTCAAGGCCGTGTTCCACCCAGCAGGCCTCCTCCTTCGCCTTACTTTCGTCTAAACCGAGCACCTCGGTGAGAAACCTGTAGAACACCTCCTCCTTGTTCAGTGTTGATGAGGCGACCCTCTCTCCCTCGGGAGTCAGATCTATGTAGCCGTACTTCTCGTAGCTTATAAGCCCGAGCTTGACCAGTCTCTTTGCTGCATCCGTTACGCTTGAGAGCCTGACTCCCATCTCCTCGGCCAGCTCCTTTACCCTGACGACCTTCCTGCCTTCTCTCTTCAACCTGTAAATGGCAGTCAGGTACTCCTGAAGGCCGGGAGTGATCTTGCCCTTCCTGCGCGGCATCACGACCCCGCGTTAAGCCATGTGCAAGAATATTAAGATAGCCTTCAAGTCCCGCATATGGTTGCATCGGTACCGGAAGAGCACAAGGGGAGGGCGCCCAGGTCGGTCTCATTCTCCATATTCATAGTCAGCACTTCCCGCTCTAGAGGGAAGGGGAAGGAGGATCTGACGGGGAAGCTCGCTGTAGAGCTGATTAGCGGGAGGGGTCACAGGGTGGTGAGGAAGGAAATAATTCCGGACGACGCCTCGAGGATCAGGGAGTCCCTAGAAAGGGCCTCGGCAGACTCAGATGTAATCCTGTTCAGCGGTGGGACGGGACTGCATCCCACCGATGTGACCCCGGATGCCGTCGAGCCCCTATTGGAGAGGAATATACCCGGGTTTGGGGAGCTCTTCAGATGGCTGAGTTACTCTCAAGTAGGCAGCGCCGCCATGGCGAGCAGAGCGTCGGCTGGTGTCTTCAGGGGATCTCTGGTATTCTTGCTTCCAGGATCCCCTGATGGGGTGGAGCTGGCCCTGAGAAAGCTCATACTGCCGGAGGCGGCACATCTAGTCCACCTAGCTAGGGGGAGCCACTAGCCCCACAGAACAGTACCCATCTCCTCGCCAGCCCTTATCCCCTCCAAGCCATTGAGCTCGTCCCTAATCCTCGGATCCCTCAGGAGATCAAGAAAGCTGGAAACGGGCTCGCTCTCCAGAGATCTGCTCTTCACCAAGAAATCGTAATTCTCCTCAGCGAGTTTCACGAAATCCAGGCCGTAAAGGGACGCGGCGGTCTTAATTCCTATTCCCACATCCGCTATCCCATGGTACACCGCGGCAGCCACGGCGCTGTGGGACTTAGCCTCGTTCCAGTACCCCCTTATCCTCCTCCTCGCATCCTCGAAGCTCATGCCGAGGGACTCTGCCTCCCTCCTCAACAGGGCATCGAGCAGCATTCTCGTTCCAGACCCCTTGTTCCTATTCATGAAGACCAGGTCGTCCCTCTCTATCAGGTCCCTGAGGGACCTCACCCCCTTCGGGTTGCCCTTGGGGAGTATGAGGCCCTGCTCCCTGACGTACCCCCTGATCAGCACGGCCCTGTCCTTGAGGTGGTACAACTCCATGAAGGGAACGTTGTAGGTCCAGGTCTCAGGATCCAGAGCGTGAACCCCAGCCACGTCGGCCTCCCTCCTACTCACTGCTTTGAAGCCGCCGGTAGACCCCACGAACACTGCCTTGACCGAGTACCCCCTACCCCTGAGGTGGGAGAGGAGACGCTCTAGCCCGAGGCAGTGACTCCCCATGACGGAGATGTCCGCTATCCTCGCCCCCCTGTAGAGGTGGACCTCGATCTCCTCTCCCTCATCCACTATCTCCTGGTTTTTCTCGAGTATTATGAATCCGTCTGCCCTCGAGAGGGTGGTTATGGCCTCCGAACCGGTGGGAACCGGGAAGGTCAGGATGGAATCGCCCTCCCTCACCACGTGAACGGGAAGGAGGTCCTTCCTACCCTTCTCGCCGAATATCCTCTCGGCCGCCGTGGCCCTGATAACCCTCGCCTCGTCGTGGATCCTCCCACTCCACCTCTTGATGAGGGGCGAGATGACGGATTGATATATGGTCATGGCGCTGGTGGGGTATCCTGGAAGCCCCACCACGAGCTTCTTCCCTGACTGGGCTATCACTGTGGGCTTACCGGGGTGTACGGCGATTCCATGAACCAGCACGCCCGGTGGACCGAGCTCCTCCAGCAGCCGGTAGGTGACATCTCCCGCCCCGACACTGGTGCTTCCCGAGAGTATCACCAGATCGTAATCCTCGAGGGCTCTCGTCAGAGCCTCCTTCATGGCATCGTAACTGTCGGGGAGTATGCCAAGTCTCTCCGGTATCCCCCCATCTTCGAGCACCGACGAATGGATGGTGAACGAGTTGACATCGTATATCTTTCCGAAGTCTAGGGAATCGCCGGGTAGGACTAGCTCGTCGCCGGTGGAGAATATCCCGACCCTGGGAGGGGAGTAAATCCTCACCCTGGTCCTCCCGACCGCTGCTAGGACACCTATGTCCCTGGCCGACAGGACCGTGCCGGAGTAGATGACCGTCTCCCCCCTCCTTACATCGGAACCTGCCCCGTGGATGTTGTCGCCGGGTGAGACCGCCCTGTAAACTAGGATGGAATCGCCCTCCCTGAAGGTATGCTCCTCCATCACAACCGCATTGGCTCCCTTGGGTATGGGGGCGCCGGTGGCTATCTCGACAGCCTCACCCTCGGAGATCTGTCCTTCGAAGGGATGCCCCGCGGCGGCCCTCCCCACCACCCTCAACCTCACCGGATTATCCTCATCCGCCCAGAAGGTATCCTCGGCGTGGATTGCGTACCCGTCCACGGCCGCCCTATCGAATCCGGGCACATCCACATCGGATACCACGTCCTCGGCCACGATCCTCCCGAGCGCATCCTCGATCGGTACCTCGATGATCCTCCTGGGGATCTCGTACCTCTCGATTAGCTCCTGCACCTCCTCCAGCTCCTTTAGCTCCCTGAACACCTTCCTCATAGCTTCAACCACCTCCTATAGATCAGGACCTCAACCTCGCTCCCCGACTCATACCCCTCCACATCCTCGGGAACTACCACGAATCCGTCGGCCTTGGTGAGCGACGATATTATCCCCGAACCCGTTATCCTCACCGGGGTTGCGACTATCTCCCCATCCTCCTCCCTCCTGAGGCTCACCCTGACGTAATGCCTTATCCCGGGCCTTGAAGCTATCCTCCTGTCCAGTACTGCCCTGACCCGCGGCCACTGGAGGGATCCCTCGAGCCCGGCGAGCCTGGCTATGGAGGGGAGCAGAACCTCAATGGCCGCGACCATGGCAGCGACAGGGCTGCCGGGCAGACCCACCAGGGGCACCCCGTCAACCTCTGCCAGGAGGGTGGGTTTCCCGGGCATTATGCTGAGCCCGTGGACCACTATCTCCCCGCCCAGGGACTCGACGACCCGCGGAACCAGATCCCTCTCACCCACACTCGTTCCAGCTATTGTCACCACGAGATCACCACCCTTCATTCCCTCCCTCAGCATGCTGGCCAGCTCCTCCTCATCGTCCCTGGCTATGCCCACGAATCTGGGGGAAGCAAGCTCTGAGATGAGGGATTCAAGCGCGTACCTGTTGGAGTTGACTATCTGACCCTTTCCTAGGCTGGATCCGAGCTCGACGAGCTCGTTTCCCGTGCTTATTATTGACACAACCGGTTTCCTGAACACCCCGACCTCGGTCAGGTTTAGTGAGGCCATGAGAAGCATCTCGAATGGCCCTATCCGAGTTCCTCTTTTGAGGATCAGCTGTCCCTTGGATACATCACTTCCTCTCCTATCGACATTAGCTCCGGGAGGGATCTGCCTTATTATCTCAACATGCTCCCCCGATCTGCGAGAATACTCCAAGGGAACGACAGCATCAGCTCCTTCGGGTAGGTAGGCTCCAGTCGCTATTTCCACAGCCTCCCCAGCGCTTATTCCCATGTCTTCCTCGTCCCCCGGTCTCAGCTGGCCGACGACCCTCAACACAACCGGATTGGTCGCCGTAGCTCCGAAAGTGTCCAATGATCTGACGGCGTAGCCGTCGAAGGCGGCTCTATGGAAGGGAGGTATGTCCATCGGAGAGAGGAGGTCCTCCGCCAATACCCTTCCCGTGGATTTCGTTACCTGGATAATCTCACTCGTCATGCGATGGAGGCGAGGCATGAACAGCCCCAGCGCCTCCCCAACGGGTGTTAGCTCCTTGAATATCCGGGTCATCAGGAAAAGGCGTGCTAATCTATAAATTAGCTTTCGCTTACATTCGGGATGATGAGCTTTGGCGGGGGATGAGGAGGCACCGATTCAAGAGCACATAATAGAGCTGCTTGAGAGATTGAGGAGGATTTTGATAGCGCTCATAATCACATCGGGAATAGTCGTCATCATACCGGCTCAGCTCATAGAAGGGAAGTGGAACGGTTACACCCCCTTGGTCTTCTACCTGATGAAGAGGATGCAGGAGGATCTGACTAACGTCAATAACCCGATAGTCAAGCCTATAGCCTCATTCTTCGGTGTAAAGAAGCTGAATGTACAGCTGATAGCCCACAGCTGGCTGGACTCGATAGAGGTGATCCTCCAACTCTCCCTCCTCCTGGGACTTGTCATAGCCGCTCCCTACATAGCCAAGCAGATATATGAATACCTAGAGCCCGCGCTCGAAGAAAGGGAGAAGAGAGTGCTCATACCATTCTCTTTGCTCTTCTTCTTCCTCTTCACCATAGGTGTTCTCTACGCCTACTATGTCATACTCCCCCTCACGTTCTTCTTCCTCTCTTGGCTCTATCTATTGGGAGGCGTGGAGCTGATATTCTCAGTCAAGGAGTTCTACTCATTCGCCATAATAGGAATGCTCACAACTGGACTATCGTTCACCTTTCCCTTGGTTGTTGCCCTGCTCTCCTATCTCGATATAATTTCACCGGATACTCTGAAGAAGAACTGGAGATACGTGGTGTTCATAATAATGGTCGTGACAGCCATCATAACTCCGGATCCAACGCCGGTATCCATGACAGCCCTCGCTCTTCCCTTCTTGGTGCTCTATGTGCTCTCCTACCTGCTGGCCAAGAAGGTGCACGGGAGGAGCGGGAGACCTGAATGAGGCTGACCAGGTGAAAACTTTAGGGGGATGGAGGGCTATCACTCCCCGACTCTTTTCTCTTTGCAAGGGCCTTTATTTCCTCCATAAGCTCCTCATCGGTCTTCCCCGTAACATCTATACCTAGGCTGAGGGCCAACTCCCTTATTTCACTGCTGCTCCTCCTGACTTCCTCCTTCTTCTCCTCCTTGGATGCGGATGCACCACTACTTGCCTTCCTGAACTCGTTTATGGCCTCTCCCATCGATCTAGCGAGCTCGGGGAGCCTCCTGGGCCCAAAGAGTAGGAGAGCGATCACTATGATTATCAGCAGCTCCGTCCAGCCGATGGGGCCGAACTGCATGAGCTTTAGGGTCAGGCCGGTCATTACGGAGAGCAAAACATCACCCGGACCATACCCCCCATAACACATATATCTCTTTTTCTTAGGATGGCTCCAACCCCAGGCCCCCTACTGGGCGGCAGCCGGCTCCGCACAGTCAAACTTTTTGTATGCACACCCGAGTGGAATGGATGCGAATAATCCTGCTGGGTATGGGGGTCGTGGGCGGCTCCTTCTTGGAGCTACTGGAGCTGGAGGGAGCAGACCTCTACAGGAAGTACGGACTCCACCCAGTGGTTATCGCGGCTGCTGACTCTAGATCCGTGGTCTACAATCCTAGAGGGCTTGATCTCAGGAATATCCTGATGTACAAGAGGACCCATGGATCTCTCCAAGGTCATCCGAATGAGGTGGAGGGTCTGGATCCCGTCAGGGATTTAGACGCGGAGGTAGTGGTCGATGTGACTCCCTCAGATTTCAGGACGGGAGAACCCGGTCTAAGTCATCTCAGAGCGGCTTTACAAACGGGGAAGCACGTGGTAACTGCCAACAAAGGTCCTCTTGCCGTCGAGATGCCCGCCCTGATCGAAATGTTCCAGCATAAGGGACTGAAGCTCCTCTTCAGCGGTACTGTTGGAGGGGGAACTCCCTTCCTGAGGTTCGTTGGTAAGTGCCTATCGGGAGAGAGGATCACATCCATCAGGGGTGTGGTCAATGGGACCACGAACTACATACTGAACAGGATGGAAGATGGAGTGTCTTTCTCCGATGCCCTTAAGGAGGCGCAGGAGAAAGGCTATGCCGAGGCCGACCCCAGCAATGATGTAGACGGGTGGGACTCGGCCGCTAAACTGGTCATACTCTCCAACTGGGCCATGGACTTGGGGGTCACCCTGAGAGATGTGTCGGTGAGGGGAATAAGGGATGTGAGGATAACCGAGGAGATGCTCTCCCGGGGCAGGACTGTGAGACTCATAGCCACAGCAGATGAATCGGGGCTCAGGGTGAGACCTGAGGAGATAGACAGGAAGGATCCGCTGGTGGTCCCAGGAGCACTCAATGCCGTTTCCTTCACAGCCGAGATATCTGGCAGACATACACTCACCGGAAAGGGAGCGGGAGGGAGGGAAACCGCTGCCGCCTTGCTCAGGGACCTGGTGGAGCTCAAGATGCACATGGGAGGGTCCGAACCTTGTTGATAATGAAATTCGGTGGATCCATACTGGGGGGATCGCGAGATCTCGAGTCGGTAGCGGACTACCTGATGGAGGCCGGTGGCTCCGAGAGGATCGTGGCTGTCGTATCTGCCCTAAGGGGAGTGACGGATCACCTCCTGAGGATAGGCAGCCTGGCCGCTGCTGGTGACGAACCCGCAGTTTTCCGGGAACTTGATTCCCTCAGGAGCATCCACCTGACTATATGCGATGAGCTAGACTTGAAGTGCCGCAGGGTTAGGGATGAACTAGGTAGGCTGGAAAAGATAGCCATTGGCCTGACCTATATAGGCGAAATTACCCCGAGACTCAGGGATCTGATCGCATCCATGGGAGAGAACCTCTCGGGGAGCATGCTCTCCGAGCTGCTGGAGAAGAAGGGCGTCAAGTCCAGGTTCCTGACGGGAGGAGAGGCCGGGATAGTAACCGATGATTCCTACGGCGAGGCAAACCCACTACTCAAAGCGACGCGCGTCTACGTGAGGAGCAGGCTCCTTCCACTACTCCAAGACACCCTACCTGTGGTCGCGGGATTCTCGGGCCTCTCCCAGGAAGGTAGGGTGACCACCTTGGGCAGGGGGGGCAGCGACCTCACAGCGGTTCTCCTAGGCTCTTCCTTGGGCTCTAGGGAGGTGTGGATCTGGACCAACGTCGACGGACTCCTGACAGCGGATCCGAGGATAGTCAGGGACGCTCGACTGATAAGGCAGATCTCCTACAGGGAAGCCATAGAGCTCGCCCACTTCGGAGCTAAGAGGATGCATCCTAGGTTCTTGGAGCCCGCCATGGTGACCTCCACTCCGGTGAGAATAAGGAACTTCAACAACAGGGGATGCAGGGGAACCCTGATCTCCAGCCGGGAGGTCAGGAGCAGGGAGATCGTGAAGGCGGTGGGTCTTAGAAAAGGAGTTTCCATAATAACGGTCAGGGGTGTGGGAATGATCGGCCGTCCCGGGACCGCTGGCAGGCTCTTTTCCCTACTGGGGGAGAGCGGTCTGAACGTCCTCATGATATCCCAGAGCATATCGGAATCCGACATCTCGATCGTGCTGGAGGCCGACGAGGCCGAGAGGGCGAGAGGGGTTATGGAAGCCAAGCTACTCGGCCCCATATTCCGGGAGGTCTTACTGGACAGAGGATGCTCCGTGGTCGCTGCCATAGGATCAGGCATGAGGGGCACTCCCGGAGTGGCGGCTAGGGTCTTCGGCGCCGTCTCATCCCGAGGGGTGAACGTCAAGATGATAGCTCAGGGCTCATCCGAGGTCAACATATCCTTCGTGGTGGATGAAGCTGATGGAGAGGAGGCAGTTAGGGCGATACATGATGAGTTCGAGCTTGGCAGGGAAGAGGAATCCTGACCCTGCCTTCTCCTCCAAAATTTATATTGGGGAGGGCCTCTTTCAAATCAAGGCCCCGGTAGCTCAGTGGGCAGAGCGGCCGCCTTGTAAGCGGCAGGTCGGGGGTTCGAGACCCCCCCGGGGCTCCATCAGAGTTCCATCAGTCCCGCATCCTTTATCCTACCCAAAATTTCTCTCGATCCAGCCATCACCGAGTACTCCCTGCCTAGACCGCTGATCTCGTGCCTGTTCACGAGAACGACTCCTCCTGACTCCTTCACAAGCAAGAGACCGGCGGCTAGGTCAACTATCCTCAGATCTCCCCTCAGGTCTATAAGGGCATCGATCTTTCCCTCGGCAACTAATGCCAAGCCTAGGGCTACGGATCCCAGATCCCTCCTCGCTATGTGGTCGAATCCCAGCTTGTGCTTGGCTATGGGATCGTCCTGCCTGCAGGGAGCATATATAACGGGTGTTCCCCTGAACCTCCTCACCTTCATCCTCCTACCGTTCTTGAAAGCTCCCTTACCCCTGATCGCGTGATACAGATCTCCCCTGAATAGATCAAGGATGACCGCCTTCTCAAGATCCTTAAGGGAGCGGGATGGCGTGTAGGCGATTGAAATGCAGGCGAAGGGTATCCCTCTATCAGCGTTGGAGCTCCCATCCACGGGGTCCACCAGTATGAGACCCCTTCCTTCTCCCTCTATGAGCCCGCTCTCCTCGCTCAGCACGCTCGGAGGATGATCTATCCCCTCCAGCCAGGAGCTCAGAGCCTCTTGTGCGGCCTCATCGACTGCCCTAGCGGTGTCCCCTCCAGCACTGATGTACGAGTACTCTCTATCAGCTCCGATGTGAGGGAGCGCCCTCTCTTTGATCCTGAGCGCCAGATCGACCAAATCCCTCAGTTCTATCGGTAGGCCCCCCAGAGGATCAGGACGATATCCCTTTCACCCTACTATCAAACCGGAGCCAGTTCTCGTAGGCCCTCGGCTCCTTCTCCCTCAGGTAGCTGAGCACGAACTCCCTGATCTCAGAGCTGTCGACAACCTCCTTATCCTTGAATCTCTCCTGAACTGCCCTCGCAACCTCATCCGCCAGCTCAACAGAGGCGCCGGCCTTTATCGCGGCCGCCACTATCTTTACAGGCAGGAAGTCCTCCTCCTCACCAGTGCTCCTCTTCCTGACCTTCATGCCATCACCCTTGGAGCCAAGGGTCTGAATACGAAAAACTTTCACTCAGGACATCATTAAAAGGGGAGTCCGGGTGGGCGGTGTGATCCGCATGAACATAGCAGTGAGGATTATGAGGGTCCAAGCGGAGAGGTACGTGGAACCCGACGATCTCCTTCCTCCCAACCTGCAGATCTCCGTCAACATGAATCTCGGCAGGATCGAAGGATCAAAGGACGGGGCTAGGGGCAAATTCCTCATGGATGTCAGCTATCAGCCCTCGGTGGCTAGGATAACAGTGGAGGGCAGAATTATAATAACGGGCAAGAGAGAGGAGATGGAGAGAATGCTGGAGGACCTCCGAGCAGGTAAGGTCCCTCAACCTGTGGTGCAGGCCGTCTACGC
>JALWYH010000002.1 GCA_027078475.1 Thermoproteota archaeon | reverse complement strand
AGTCGTAGTAGTGGAGGACGGCCCTCCCGAGTATGTGAGGATCGTAAACACCCTCTCCCGGCTCGAAGAGCTGCTCGATGGACGGGTCCGCCACCGGGGGTGATGGGGTGAGCCCTTCCTCTGCAGCACCTCCTCTCTCACCGCGCCGCGCCCTGCCTCCCCGCCCGGAGACCCGAGACCTCCGTCCGGCCTCGGGGCTGGGCCTCCTGTCAGCCATCAGCCTCCTTATCTGGTCCTTGGTCAGAGGGCCCCTCAGGTAGCTCATCGCCCACCTGGTGTGGAACACCCTGACCCCATCGGACTCGTGGACGTTCTTGAGGACGAAGGTCCTCCCCTTCAGACTGGCCACCAGTCCCTCTATATCGCCGGAGCCCGAGACGGGGACAGATGCCTCCCTCAACCCCTGTGAGACCCTCTTGACGTCCCTCTCGGTCTGAAGCCTCCCTATGAACCAGGTCCCAGCGTTGGTGAGGCCCTTGTAGTCCAGGTCCACCGGGTTCTGGGTCACCAGCATCAGGCCCAGCCCGAAGGCCCTCGCCTGCTTGAGCAGGGTGAGCAGGAGCCTCTTGGCGGGCGGCTCCCTGACGGGGGGCATGAAGCCGAAAATCTCGTCGAAGTAGAGGATGGCCCTCAGGCTCGTGGTACCCGGCTGGCCCCTCATCCAGGATATGACCTGCTGCAGCAGCAGGGTGACGAAGAACATCCGCTCCTCGTCGGAGAGGTGGGCGAGGTAGAATATCGAGTGCCTCGGCCTGCCGTCGGGGGTGTAGAGGAGGCTCGACACATCGAGAGGATGACCCTCCAGCCAGGCCTGGAAGGTGGGGGAGGCGAGGAGACCGTTCAGGGCCATGGCGAGCTGGAACCTCTCCTCCTCCGGGTAGAATGTGTCCAGATCGAAGACACCCAGCTTGTTGAAGGGTGGATCCTGAACCTCCCTTATCAGCTCCTCGATGGTCAGGCCCCTCCCGGACGACCAGTGGTGCTGCAATATGTTGGACAGGAGCAGGGCCTCCCTGCTCTTGATGGGATCCGCATCAAGCCCGAGCAGGTTGAGGAGGGCCGATACCGTAGTCTCCACCCTCTCCCTGACCATCTCCGGGTCGCTGGAATCCGGGGCTTCGAGGCTGGAGAGGACGTTCACGGGTAAGCCCGACTCCGACCCCGGCGTGTATATGATGAAGTCCGCCGACTCCCTCAGGGCCCTCAATCTCTCCCCGGTGATTCCCCACTCCTCCAGTCCCTTCCTCCACTTCTCAGCTACGTACCTGGCATACTCCTCCTCGGTCATCCCCTTCCTCCTAGCGTCGTCGGGGTTGATCCAAGGGCGGAAGTCCTCAGGCCTGAGGTCAGGGAAGACCAGCAGCAGGTTCGTTATGTCCCCCTTGGGGTCTATTATTATGGAGGGAACCCCGTCCAGGGCCGCTTCCTCCAGCAATATTATCCCAAGCCCGGTCTTACCGCTCCCGGTCATCCCCAGTATCACGGCGTGAGTGGTGAGGTCCCTGGAGTCGTAGGTCACGGGTACTCCTATCCTCCCGGTGGATGGATCATATTCGGCTCCGAGGTAGAAGGAGCCCAACCTTTCAGGGGGTAGTTCCATGAGGATCCCTGATTAACGCGTGAGAAGGATAAAAAGGTTTAACAAACTATTCGAAATGAATGACACCAAGTCCTTCAGCGTGGATGAGCCAGCGAGCTGTGCGAATGAAATTGAATGGTGTAGTATTGAATGGTGTAGTTGGGGATCTAATCTTCTTCCGGTCTATCACCGAAGAGCCTATGCTTTAGCAGGACTATCACATCACTCTTGATGGAGGACACCTCTTGATGGAGTAGCCTCACATCCTTCCTAAGCTCGTTGATCTGAAGGGCCAAGTCGTCTATCCTCTTGTTGAGGCTTGATTCGACGTCGCTTATCCTCTGGCTCAGCTTGGCATCCAGGTCATCTATCCTCTTGTTGAGCCTCTTGTCCAGCTCCTCCATCTTGACGGTCAGCTCCTGCTTTACTCCCTCTATCCTCTGGCTCAGCTTGGCATCCAGGTCATCTATCCTCTTGTTGAGGCTTGATTCGACGTCGCTTATCCTCTGGCTCAGCTTGGCATCCAGGTCATCTATCCTCTTGTTGAGGCTCAGGTTCATGTCATCCATCCTTCTATTCAGTCCATCTCCTAGCTCCTCTATCCTCTTGCTCATTTCATCCATCCTTTTGTTCATGAGATCAAGTAGGAGGATTATGACCTCGCTGTCCGATAGCTTCTTTCCTTCCGTGAGCTTCCTCCCTATTCTCTCCGATACCTGCTTGAGCGCCTCTTCCAAGACCGAAGAGAAAATCGTTTCAGCCATCCTGATGTTTGAAGATTTTGCAAATTTTAAGGTTTGCATTCGGGCCAGTCTTGGGATCGGGGCTCTCCGACGAGAAACGTATTCGCAGAAATCCATAGATCCTTCTGATAACTGATGGCTGATAGATCTGGAAGCTATCGGGAGCAGGAAAAGGAGGAGAACCTCGCGGGAGAAGGAAGGAAAGGGGGGAGAGTAGGGGAGGCATCTTTCGGAGCCGTGGTCCGGCGGGTTCCGGGATACCGGGTGAGGGTGGGAGTCAGACCCCCCATATCCTCGCCCTGGCCACCTCATCCTCCAGAATGCCCTCGAGCGTGCCCTCGTACACTATCTCACCCCTGTCTATGCCGTAAGCCCTCGTCGCGAGCCCCTCCAGCCTCTTCACTATGCCGGACTCTGAGATGAGCATGCTGAATC
>JALWYH010000001.1 GCA_027078475.1 Thermoproteota archaeon | reverse complement strand
ACTTCAGCTGGCTCTTCCTGCTCAAGATGCTCCTGGTCCTGGCTCAGTTCGTCGTCATATACGAGGTGTTCAGGAGTGACGGGCTGGAGGGCAGCCAGCTGAGCTGGGCCAAGGTGGGAGGTCCCGTGGCGCTGACCACGATCCTGGTGGGTGAGCTCCTCAACATGCACAGCCAGCTGCCGTACTTCATCGCCCAGCCAGAGGTGGTGAACTCCCTGCCGGAGATATTCAAGCAGGCCCTGCTCACGACCAACGCGAACACCCTCGCCGACATGCCGGGGCTTTACATCATAACTGCCATATTCCTGATTCCCCTGCTGGCGGCCGTCGGCGCCCTCTTCTACCTGCTGCTGAAGGACAACCGGCGCTGATCCTTCCTTCTCTATTCTATCCTCTTTTTTGCAGTGCATCCGTGACCCGGGACTCATGCCTCTATACCGAAGATCACCCTCACCGCCCAGCCCACGGCGAAGGAGACCAGCGCCACACCCAAGCTTATGGCCAGCATCTCGAGGAACATCCTCCTGAACGACTGATCCTTGACCACCGAAACGTAGAAGGAGAACAGCCCTATTATCACCACGGCCACGCCCAGCATGGAGATCAGGGCGGTGTAGGGATTGGGGATCGTGAGGAATGGGAGGACCATCAGGGCCACGGTGATTATGTAGGCCACTCCCGTGTAGAGGGCCCCCTTCAGAGGATCCCCGACTCCCTCGGATCTCCTGGAGAGGTACTCCGAGGCGGCCATCGACAGGCTGGCGGCTATACCCATCACCAGGCCCGCAACACCTATGAGCTTGCCGTTCTGGAGGGCGAACGTGAGGCCGGCCAGCGCTCCGGTCAGCTCCACCAAGGCATCGTTTAGGCCCAAGACCATGGAGCCCACGTACTCGACCCTCTCCTCCCTGACCAGTCTTACGAGCCTGTCCTCGTGCTCTTCCTCCTCCTGCAAGAGGATGGCTGCCTCGGGCACCTCGTCCATTATCCTCTCGTATCCCTCTTGGGCGAGTTCCTCCCCCCTCTCCATGAGCTTGATGGCGAATGTTACCCCGAAGATCCGGGATATCAGGGAGTAGAGCAGTACCTTCTTGGCGTCCGGCTCGACATCCCTGCCTGTATACTTCCTCAGGATTGAGTAGTGCCTGAGCTCGTCCCTGGCTATCCTCTCCAGCACCTTCCTGTTCTCCTCGTCCACCCGCTGGGCCAAGGTGAGGTAGACGTTGTACTCGGTTATCTCGTTCCTCTGGAACTCCAAGAGCGCCCTGATGGTCTCGGGTTTCAGCTCAGTCATGTCGACCCGACGGATGATGGAGATCAAGGATTTAAGATTGCACCGTTGATGCTACCGGTTCGTTGAGAAGGGATCATCATGAGGGGAAAGAAGCTCTCGCTGTGGGAGGCCACCTCCATCGCCGTGGGGATAATAATAGGCGCCAGCATATTCTCCATACTGGGGGTCGGCGCCGAGATAGCAGGGAGGAACCTCCCTCTGGCCTTCATCCTCTCCTCGCTGGCGGCCTACCTTGTGGCCTACAACTACGCCAAGCTCGGGGCCCACTTCATATCCAATGCCGGCCCGATAGAGTTCATCCTCAGGGGGATAGGGGACAACGAGATAACCGGGACCCTTGCATTCCTCATGTGGATGAGCTACGTAGTGTCCCTCTCCCTATTCGCCAACGCCTTCGCTGGCTACTTCCTGGCGCTGGTAGGGTTGGAGGGGAATTCCCTGCTGTTCGGCATTGTTGAGGTCGTGGTCGTGGCCGTGTTCACCGCGCTGAACTTCTTCGGATCCAAGGCGGTAGGTAGGGCCGAGTCCTTCATAGTGCTGGGCAAGCTACTCGTGCTGGGGGTCTTCGTGCTGGGTGGCCTCTGGACCATAAATCCGGATTACGTGGCCCCCCAGCTGGATCCCAGGCACGTGATGGGTGCCGTTTACGCCGCGACCATCTTCTTCCTGAGCTACACCGGATTCGGACTGATAACCAACGCCTCGGAGGACATCGAGGACCCGCAGAGGAACGTCCCCAGGGCGATATACCTGAGCCTACTCATAGTCACCGTGGTTTACGTCTCGATAGCCGTGGTGGCGGTCGGCAATCTGCCGGTGGAGGAGCTGGTCAGGGCCAAGGAGTACGCCCTGGCCGAGGCAGCGAAGCCTTTCTTAGGCAGCTTGGGATTCGCCTTTATATCCATTGGCGCCCTCTTCTCCACCTCCTCGGCCACCAACGCCACTCTGTACGGGGGAGCCAACATAGCCTACGCCCTGGCGAAGAAGGGCGAGCTACCGCCGGTGTTCGAGAGGAAGACCTGGTTCTCCGCCCCGGAGGGGCTCTATATTACCGCTGGCCTCGGACTGCTCTTCGCCCTCCTCTTCGACATAGATGGCATCGCTGCAATATGCAGCGCGACCTTCCTGCTGGTCTACATATTCGCCATAATATCGCACCTCAGGCTGACCGACAGGACGGGAGCCAGCAAACCGTTCGTGGCCTTCAGCCTACTGGTTGTGCTCGCCATATTCTCGCTGCTCATGTACTACCAGTGGCAGAAGGATCCGAGGGTCTTCTACACCATATGGTCTACAGTGGCTGTCTTCGCCCTCATAGAGGTGGTCTACAGGAGGGTGGCGAGGAGGACCTTCCTCACCAGGCAGGAGACCCTGAGCAGGTACGGGGTGGAATGACGCAATCGCTCGGATCCCGGGGATAAAGGGAGGAAGGGGGATGAGGTGAGGGGATGAATTGCGGGCGGATGGCCCGGCCGGTTCAGACGAACATGACTACGGCGTCCTCCATGGCCATGTTCATGAAGGTGGTCGCCCCCACCACCTCGTCCACCTCATCTATGAGGTCCTCCCTCTTGAGCCCGAACATCTCCATCGTGGTTGAGCAGGCGTAGAACTTGACCCCGAGATCCTTGCACTCCTTGATCATCTCCCTGATCGTGGGCATGTTAAGCTCCTTTATCTTCTTCTTCACCATGCTGGTGGCCATGGCCGTCATCCCGGGCAGGATTGCGAGGATGTTGGGCATGCCCATGGAGGGGTTGCCCACCGGGGTCACCTTGAGGTTGTCGACCCTGTCCTTCCTTATGATGTCGAAGCCCCAGAATGTGAAGAAGAGCCCCACCTCCATCCCCATGGCCGCGCCGATCTGGGCGAGGATCAGGGGGGGATACGCCATGTCGAGGGTTCCCTTGCTGACCACTATCATGAGCCTCTTCGCCAAGCGAATCACCATCATGAATGATCATATGATATGGAAAACAACTATGGCACGATCGTCTGGAAACTCTGAAAGATCGATGGAACAGTCTCATTTAAGTGCTGTCGATGACTGGTGTTTCTGATGAGTGGAAGCATTTCTGAGGGTGATGATGGGGTCGAGGGGATACTGGAGAGGGTCATAGGGCCCTCTTCCAGCCACCTCCTGAGAAGCGCGTGTTCCTCACTTATGAGCCTGATAGAGTCCGCCTCTCCCGAGGGGGGCCTCCTGATCTACATGTTCGGCCTGAGGCTGGGAGAGAGGATTGGAAAAGCCCTCGGGGAGGTGGGACACAACGTGGATCCCTGGAGCGCCGTGGAGAGGGTCAGCTCCCATCTGGGAATGGCGGAGGGAGTGAAGGTCCTAGAGGAGGATCCCGAGGGCTTCCTCGTGTCCGTGAGTGGAACAGGAGAGGATAGGAGAAGTGGGAAGGAGGGCATGGAGAGGTGCAACTTCATGAGGGGCTTCATAGCTGGAATGCTGTCGGTCCTGACGGATCAGCTGGTCCTGGTGGGAGAGCCCGACCGCGACGGTGGTGAGGGAGGCTGTCTCCTGAGGGTCGTGTCCGGGAGAAGGGGAGGGGGAGGGGTAGTGATCTCCAGCACCGCCAGGAGGGCTATCGTCGAGTACCTCAGGGTGAACCCGGGCGCCTACCTGAGGCAGATGGCTAGGGACTTGGGCATGAGCCTGGGAAGCCTCAGGTGGCACCTCAACGTCCTCGAGAGGAGCGGCCTTGTTTGGGAGAGGAGGAGGGGTAACCTGACCGAATTCTACCTGTCCGACATAATATAGATGCCTCAGGGAAAGCGATAGACCCTCCCAACAGCAAGCTGCTTGAAATCGGACCCGTATTCCTTCATGAAGGCGCACTCGGCCTTCAGACCGGTGCAGTGACCTGTGTAAACCTCTCTGACCCCCATCTCCCTGAAGGCCCGCACCGTGCCCCGAATCCTCTCCTCCCCGGCGCCCAGCAGGTGAAAGCCGCCCATCACCGCCCTGACCGGTCCCGCCAGCTCGTGAGCGTACCTGACTATGTTCACAATCCCCGCGTGGGAGCATCCGGTCAGGAGAATCGACCCGCCGTCCATCCTCACTAGGAGCGAGTTGTCGTCCATGAGGGGATCCCGGACCAGCCTCCCATCCCTCAGGGTGTAGGTCTCTATGGTCATCCTGCTCTCCAGCTCGGAGGTTCTGGGCACCTCTCCTGTGGTCACGACCCCCGGCAGGATCTCCACGGGGTCCCTAGAGAGGAGGAACCTCGCCCCGAGATTCTCCAGCTCCTCCCTCCTGTAAGGGATGCCTATATCCCTGAGCGGCAGCACGAAATTGGGTCTGAAGAGATCCGGATGCGAGATGACCGGAAGGCTACCGTTGAGATCCTCCAGGAGGCCCCTGAGACCCCCGGTGTGATCGTAGTGCCTGTGGGATAGGACCACGGCTTTCAGACCGCTCAGGTCCTCCCCCAGCAGGGATAGGTTGTGCCTCACTGGCTCCCAGCTGTTCCCGGTGTCGAACAGGAGCTTGTACTCCCTCCCGCCTGCATCGAGCTTGAGGAGGAAGGATATACCGTGCTGGGCCCAGAACATGCCCGAGGCGTGCTCCTCGGCCAGCACGTGTACCTCGAGCTCGTCGACCTTACCCATCGAGATGGCGGGCATGGGAGATGAATGAAGGTGAAGGATTTACGCTTAGCTCAGCCCTAGGGAGTCACCACTGGAAGTCGTCCCAGGGGACGTCCTGGTTCTCGCAGGCCCTCCCGTTGAATATTATGTCCAGGATCTCGCCAGCGGACCTGGCGAACGCCTCTACATCTCCCGTCTCATCCTCCCTTATGGCCAGGACGACGACATCGCACCCGTTCTCGTCCTCGAGCGATACGTAGCACTCCTTGTCCATGACCTCGCTTAGCTCGGGCTCATCCTCGTCGAGCTCTATCCTCTCTATCCTGGCGTACCACCTGCCGCACTCGTATATCACCGCGTTCACCCCGAGGAACTTGGCGAGGGGGGAAAGGTTACGCATTATCACCCTCCTGAGCTCCTCTGGACCTAGTTCGAGGAACTCGTAAGGATCCTCCCTTATTCTCTGGGAGAAGCGGTTCCAGTTGAGTCCTATCTGCTCCACTTCGTCCATTTATCCTCAGCTCCCACCCGGGGAGGAGAGTAATAAGCGTTTTGTTTTCCCGGCGTGAATCCATTTAAGGGATCCCTCCCGGAAGTCCTATGGAGTTCAGGTACCTCGGCACATCCGATCTCAGGGTGTCGGCCGTCGGGCTGGGCACCTGGCAGTTCAGCGACTCGTGGGGCGTTCAGGATTACGAGGCGGCCAAGGCTATAGTGGAGACCGCCGTCCGGGCCGGCATAAACTTCTTCGACACAGCTGCAGTTTACGGGCATGGGCTTAGCGAGACCTTCTTGGGGAGGGCCCTCAGGGAGCTGGGCATAAGGGAGGACGTGATAGTTGCCACCAAGCTACCAGGGGAGTTCCTCTCGAGGCACGACGTCTTCAAAGGGACTAAGAGGTGCCTGGAGAGGCTGGGTACCGACTACATAGACCTGATGCAGGTGCACTGGCCACCCCTCTGGAACAACTTCCCCACGTGCGAGTACATGCGGGCCCTAGAGGAGCTGGTCCACCAGGGGGTGATAAGGCACATAGGGCTCAGCGACTTCCCGGTGGAGCTGGTGGAGTCAGCGTGGTCCTGCCTCTCGACGGAGGATCTGGTGAGCGATCAGGTCAGGTACAACCTCGTGGAGAGGGACGCGGAGAAGGAGATAATCCCGTACGCCGAGGCCTATGGCCTGAGCGTGATAGCCTGGTCTCCCCTGGCCAAGGGAGCGCTGACCGGCAAGTACACCCCGGAGAACCTTCCCCGGTTCGACGACGTGAGGAGGGGATCGGCCCTGTTCCATCCGGACAACTTCAGCCAGATCTACGAGGTGGTGAGGCTCCTGGAGGAGATCGGCTCAAGGCACGGGAAGACCCCATCGCAGGTTGCCCTGAACTGGCTCCTGAGGACCAGCGATTCCGTGGTGGTGATCCCAGGGGCCAAGACACCCGGGCAGGTGGAGGAGAATGCTGGAGCGGCTGGATGGAGTCTCACCTTCGACGAGTGGCTGAGGCTCGAGCAGGCCAGCAGCAGGGTGGTCATCTCCAGGGTCGTGTGGTGAGTTTTTCTTCTGACCCCGCCCCGGGAGAGGGGGCGATGAGGTGGCGAAGGGGCGCGGACCCGTGAAGACGCAGTGCCGATCCGAGCCCCCCGGGGTGATGGCATGATCCTCCTGACCGGGTTCGAGAGTTGGGGGAAGGTGCCCTCTAATCCAACCGAGGAGCTGGTCGAGGAGCTGTCGGGTGACGGCGTGGCAGGCGAGGTGCTGCCCGTCTCCTTCAGGAGAGCGGGGGAGAGGATCGAGGAGCTGATAAGGGAGCTGAAGCCGGAAGCGGTCCTTAATCTGGGCCTGGCTCCCGGATCCCCCGTGGTGAGGGTAGAGAGGGTTGCGGTCAACCTGATGGACGCCAGGGTGGCGGATAACGATGGATTCCGGCCAGTGGATGTGCCGATAGATCCCCAGGGGCCCGGATGCTACTTCTCCACTCTCCCGACAAGGGAGATCCTTGAGGCCCTCAGGGTCAGGGGGATCCCCGCGGCGATCTCCTACTCAGCGGGCACCTTCCTCTGCAACTTCGTCATGTACAGGACTTTGAGGATCCTGGACCTCCTGGGCCTGAGATCTCCGGCCGGTTTCATCCATGTGCCCTACTCCACCGAGATCGCCGCCAGGATGGACAGGCCCGTCCCCAGCCTGCCGATGGACCTGCTGAGGGAGGCCGTGGAGGTCGCGCTGGGCGTCATCTCTTCCGCCTCCCAATCCTGAGACCCATCAGCTTGGCCAGAGCCCGGGCCTCGTGGATCCTCCTCTTGGAGAGAAACCACTCCAGGGCCTCCTCCGCCCCCTCCCTGGTGAGGGGGTTATCCCTCAGGAACTCCTCGAGCCCCTCCCTTATCACCTCGTACCTCTGCCCATCGCTCAGGCGCCTGAACCCCCTGAACCTGCCGGTGATGTTCAGGTAGTGATGGGCTCTCCTGGCCCAGTCGCTCATCACCACATCGGGGCGGGAATGCTAATTACCTTGCCTGACCAGGTACAGGGCGGCGGAGAGGCTGGCTGCCAGGATCAGGATGGTCACGATCAGCGGGAGCTGGCCGTACCCCCGGTGGGCCGGCTTCACACCACCCACCCTCGAGAGGGCTCCGATAACATCCTCCAGCTTGTCCGGGAAGCTCCTGGGCTCTAGGGGCGAAGGCACCCTCACCGAGGGGATTCCAAGCTCCGCCGCCATCTCGGCGGCCTTCCTGTTGAGCGGGGTGCGGGGGTCGCCCACCAGCACCATGAGGCCGATCCTCCCCAGGAGCGCATCCCTAGTCACCCGGGCCAGCTCGGGCGGCGTGGCCGGCACGCCCCTGTCCTTCAGCAGGAGGTACCTGATCCTCACCCCGGTCCACTCGACGGCGTACTGGGCGACCGGATTCACGGCGACAGCTGTGACGTTCATGCGGGGAGCCCTGGCCTCTATCTCCCTGATCCTGTCGCTAAGTCGCCTGAACCTCTCCTCGTAGTCGCCCGCGCACCCGGGGTTAAGCCGGGACATCTCGTCCCTCAGCCTGTCCATGAAGATCAGGTAGTTGTCGGGGTCGTAGATGGGCATATGGTAGTTGGGCTGACCGGTCACGGGATTCCTGAGTATCCTGACGCCTATCCTAGGTATCTCCAGGAGCTCGGCCCGCAACTCACCTGATTCTACCTTCTCCCTTATGATCCTCTCGAAGGGGGCATGGGCCGTCGACACTATTATGTCGGCTCCCTGGAGCATCCTCACATCCCCGGGCCTCAGCTCGTACTCGTGGGGATCCACACCAGTGGGGACCAGCGACTCCACCCTGTCGTTCCGGCAGATCAGCAACTCGACATCGTACCTCAGGTTGGAGAAGGTGACCACCACCGTCAGGGGTTTGGCCAGTGCGGGCCGGATGGCGATCACCAGCAGGAGGGCCAGGAGCGCCGGGAGGAGGGCCGGTCTCATCGCCGATTTAGGCGTGCACTCCTTTATATATTGTTACCGCCGAATGTGCACGATGAGTCGTCTGACCCTCGAGGCCAGGGAGCTGGGGGTGAGTTACGGGGAGGAGGTGGTGTTCTCGAACGAGAGCTTCCGCCTCGAGGGCCCCGGCCTAGTCGTGGTGATGGGACCCAACGGGGCCGGGAAGACCACCCTGTTCAGGGCGCTGCTCGGGCTCATTCCCGTGAGGGGAAGGGTGCTCGTGAACGGGGAGGACGTGACGGGGAGGCCGGAGAGGGCGGGCAGGCTGATCGGGTACGTTCCCCAGTGGAGGGGCGAGGATTACCACTTCCCCGTAAGCGTGAGGGAGGTCGTTGAGTCGCTCGTAAATCCCGTGTACGTCGCGGGCGGATTTTCGAGTGTTGAGGAGATAAGGTTCGCCAAGCGCTGCGGGGCGGCTGGAGTTGTTGTAGGTTCCGCTCTCTACACTGGAAGACTTAAATTTGAAGATGCCCTGAGGGTCGCGCATGAGGAAGAGGAGGAAGACTGAGGAAGTGGACGTAACGGTTTCCCTAGCGGAGGAAACGAGGATCAGCACCGGTGACACATTCTTTGACCACATACTCTTAACGTTTGCCAAGCACTCCGGGCTGAACTTAGAGATCAAGGCTTCTGGAGACCTCAGACACCACGTGGTGGAGGATGTCGCGATATGCCTCGGTCAGCTCATTGCGGATTTTGACAAGAGGGGGATCGAGAGATTCGGGGATGCGATCGTGCCGATGGACGAAGCAGTTGCCGTATGCGGTCTCGACTTCAGCGGTAGAGGGGTGCTAGTCGTTGAGGGAGAGTTCGGGGATGGGGAGATGAGCGGAAGCGAGTTTGAGCACTTTCTTGACACCCTCTGTAGGAAGGCGGGGATGAACGTCTACCTCCGTGTGTCCGGCAAAAACCCGCACCACAAGATGGAAGCCGCGATGAAGGCCATTGCGATCTCTCTTAGAAAAGCGCTTACGAAAAGCGGCGGAGGTTACAGGAGCGTTAAGGGGGTACTGGAT